>JAJQID010000117.1 GCA_021199405.1 Lachnospiraceae bacterium | reverse complement strand
GAGCGTCCACCTCCTCCCGGTTCACCAGAATATCCAGCTTCACCAGAGAAGAGGTCTCGTAACCCTTTATTTCATAATCGAAGCTGGCGTATCCCCGGGAACGGCTCTTTAAGGCGTCAAAAAAGTCATAAATAATCTCATTTAAAGGCAGCTCGTATTTCAACAGCACCCGGGTGGTCTCCATATACTCCGTGCTGATATAGCGTCCCCTGCGCTCCTGACAGAGCTGCATGATGGGGCCGATAAATTCAGTGGTAACCATGATCTGGGCGCTGACAATGGGCTCCTCCATGTGCTCGATCTGAGACGGGTCGGGCAGATTGGAGGGATTGGTCAGTTCAATCATCGTACCGTCCGTTTTGTAAACCCGGTAAACAACGCCCGGAGCAGTGGTCACCAGATCCAGATTGTACTCCCGCTCCAGCCTCTCCTGAATGATCTCCAGATGAAGCAGGCCCAGAAAGCCGCAGCGGAAGCCAAAGCCCAGAGCGACGGAGGTCTCCGGTTCATAATTTAAGCTGGCGTCATTTAACTGCAGCTTTTCCAGTGCGTCCCTCAGATCCGGGTACTTCGCCCCGTCCGCCGGATACATGCCGCAGTACACCATGGACTGCACCTTTTTGTAACCGGCCAGGGGCTCCGCGCAGGGTCTGTCGTCCTCCGTGACCGTATCGCCCACAGCGGTATCCCGCACATTCTTGATGGAAGCGGTGATATAGCCTACCATACCGGCGGACAGCTCCTCACAGGGAATGAGACGGCCGGCTCCAAAATAGCCTACCTCCACCACCTCATCCACCGCCCCGGTAGCCATCATGCGGATTCTGGTCCCTTTGCGCACACAGCCGTCCATCAGACGCACAAAAATGATCACTCCCCTGTAGGAATCATAAACAGAATCAAAAATCAGCGCTTTTAAAGGCGCGTCCGCGTCCCCTTTGGGCGCCGGCACCTTCGCCACCACCTGCTCCAGCACCTCTTCAATATTGACGCCGTTTTTGGCGCTGATCAGGGGGGCGTCCATGGCCTCAATGCCGATCACGTCCTCAATCTCCGCCTTCACCCGCTCCGGCTCAGCGCTGGGCAGATCGATCTTATTGATCACCGGAAAAACCTCCAGGTCGTGATCCAGCGCCAGATACACATTGGCCAGCGTCTGGGCCTCAATGCCCTGAGCTGCGTCCACCACCAGAATAGCGCCGTCGCAGGCGGCCAGGGAACGGCTGACCTCATAGTTAAAATCCACATGGCCGGGAGTGTCTATCAGATTGAAAATATATTCCTCCCCGTCCTTCGCCTTATAAATGGTGCGCACCGCCTGAGCCTTGATGGTGATGCCCCGCTCCCGCTCCAGATCCATATTGTCCAGCACCTGAGCCTGCATCTCCCTCTGTGTCAGAAGACCGGTCATCTCAATAATCCGGTCCGCCAGAGTGGACTTACCATGGTCAATGTGGGCGATGATACAAAAATTTCTGATTTTACTCTGATCCGTATGTGGCATAATTTCTCTCCGATATTCTCGCTTATTCAATCTCAGGACTGGAGACTGCTCTTTCTCACTCTCTTTGTCCGCTTTGCTCTTTTCGCGTATTCTAACATAAATCAAATTACTTTACTACCCCTGAAAAGGTAACTTTTATCCTGAAAGATATCCGTATCGTTTTATTTTTTTCTTACATTCTCAGTTTTATCGTGCTATAATTCTTTTTATAAAATGGACATGTCCGCTGACGCGGACATCACTATGCATAAAAGTCGATTGCTCCGCAATCGCTGCCTGCATTCGCAATCTGCTCATTTTCCTTCGGAAAATGGCTACTTGCTCATACAGGTCAGGTTCTCTAATATCTGCTCAGCTGTGCAAGCAAGCTTGCCCATCTGAGCGTCTATTGAGAACACTTTTATAGTAAATCAGTGCGTGTAGCATACATATTGTTCGCAAGGCGTATGTCTCTTTTTTGAAAGGGAAATACGCCTTTTTGCTGAGGCAACCTGCCGCTGCACCTGCTTTGATTTCATGGAAAGGAAGGTTATAGCATTATGCCAAAAACAAAAACACAGGGAATTGTATTCGGACTGATCATGTCCTACGCAATGGCGTATGGAATGGAGGTCTACAATGTAGCGATCAAGGAAGGGGTAACATTATCCGCCGGCGGGCTCAGCAACATGACAAACATCGTTTTTCTGGATGCACTGATCGAGGCATCTTATATGGGAATCTTTGTATTCATCATTTCCAACCTATATGGAAACCGGTTTGGTGCAGCCTTTGCCGCAAAGCACAGCAATCCGGATAAGGACAATCCGTATTTCTGCCAGCTGCTGCGCCAGGGCGCCACAGTCGCCATCATGTGTCCGTCCATGAGTCTGATCGCTTCCCTTTTGTTTAATATCGCCTTGGCCGGCGCACCCATCACACAGCTTCCAGCTATCTGGACAGGGACATTACTGAAGAATTTTCCGATGGCATTTCTCTGGAATTTCTTTGCCGCAGCGCCGTTTTCTCATTGGTTATTCGGCAGACTTTTTCCGGCAAAACAGACCACTTAAAAAGAGGGCCAAAAGCCCTCTTTCCGTATTTCGTAGTTTCTTTTAAGTCAAATAAACGCAGTATTGATATCCGGCACAACTATGAGCTACACGCTTCGACCTAATTTGCCCTTACTCACCGCCGCTCAGCACCTGGTCCAGCACAAAGGCCAGCACCTCACAGGTATTCATGGCTTCCTCCACAGTGTTGGTCTGGGCTCCCAGCTCGATCAGCATATATTTGGGCATGAGATGCATATTGTAGCGCCAGGCCTTCAGATAGATTCCTCTGGTAATCCCCGGAAAATAACTCTCCGCCACCACCTGTGCCTGAAAGGAGAAGGCCAGGTTTGCCTCCAGATTTTCATTGTACAGATACTCGATGGGACCGGAGGCGGTTCGGCTGATCCCGTTAAAAAACATAAATCTGGCGTAATCCTTCCCCTCGTATGTATACACCAGCTTTGTGCCCTCCGCCACCGCGTCCCGGTGCAGGTCAATGACCACCTCAATACTTGGATATTCCTCAAGCAGCGCCTCTATGGCCGGCAGCGCGTTGCTGTAGGCATCGTCCCGGCTGGGTACGTCATAGGTTCCCTCATGGTGCAGCACCGAGTAACCGTATTCCTCCAGAAGCTCCGTCAGCTCTTCCCCAACGCCCACTATGGTAGTGGACGGGTCATTCGCGTCGGAATCCGCGTAGGTTTCCTGAGAATGGCTGTGGTAAATCAGAATCTGCGGCGCAGCATCTTCCTTGCTGATAGTGCAGTCATAGGAGGTCAGACTCGTTAAGTTTATCAGGGAAGCGGTAGGCTGGGTGGAAGCGTCCACCACATAAAATTCTCCGATCAGCGCCTCAAAGCTGTCAAAATCCGATAAATGATAATATTTCTGCTGTACCGGAGAAAAGCCCTCGACGGAGCTCTGCCCCGTGACCTCGTCAAACACGGTCAGCCTGGAGGCCGTCTGATCCGTGTCTGTCTGCGAATCATCGCCCTGCTCTCCATCCCCATAAATATTTTCCTGTAAAAGCTCCGCCTGAGCCTGAGTATCCACTAAAAGCCGCAGAGAACCGCCGGTTTCAGCACTGCCCGTTTCTGTTTCCCCGTTGCCTTCAATGGCTGTATCGTCACTCCCTGTTTCTGCCCCGACAGTCGTCTGCAGCGCAGTGCTCCCGGAAATTGTCTCACCGTCTGACTGTGATGCGGCAGTTCCGGAGCCTCCCTCACTGTCTGCCTGTGACGTGACGTTACCGGAAGCTTCCTCGCCGTCTGACGACAGTACAGCATTTGCGGAAACCGCCAGCGTCCCGTTGTCACGGGAAGCCTCCGTCTGCCACGCATAACAGAAAAGCTGAGGAAAAATCAACCTTTCCGCCAGGCTTAATTTCGGTGTACTGATATGTACCGCATAGCCCACAATGTCCGGCTCTCTGCCGCTGATTCCCTTTGCCAGCAATCCATACAGATATTCCTGCGGAATCACAGTCAGAATTCCAATCGTCAGGACAGTCGCCGCGGACAGGATGCGGATGTTCTTTGACAGCACAACTCTTCGTTTCACAGCCCTTCTGTATCTGCGCTGCATCCCCCACCTCCATACAATCCCATGAATTTTTTCCACCTGTGTGGTTGCAATTCAACAGACCATTTGCATGCAATTTATTGCAATGCAAATGAGCTGTTGAATTAGCAACCCATTTATCTAATGAGCAAAATGTGGCTGCGACAGAAGACACAAAAGTGCGACAGCACGAATTTTGCGAATGGATCAATGGGTTGGATGCTCTTTGGAGCATCCAACCGCACAGCTGGAATTTTTTTGTATCATATTGTTGCAGACAGCGAAGTCAGTAATGGAACGCCAGCGTTCCATTACTGACCTTTCGACCCTGGTATTACCATAACATTGTATGTCCGGAAAAATATTTCTATTCCCGTTTCGTCAGTGCGTTGATCGCCTCCGACAGGGTAAAGCTGAGCCTCTCTGTCATTTCATCGATTTCCTTGGTCGTCACATACATATTCTGAAGCTTCTCCAGATAGGCGGCCGCTTTTTTCTCTGTCTGCTCCACGGGCTGTCGGCGGCTGTCGCCCAAAGCGTCTCTGACAATGGTAGCCGCATCCACTACCATGGGAATGCCCACCGCGATCACCGGCACCCCCAGCGTCTCGCAGTCGATGGCGTTTCTGTGATTGCCCACACCGCTCCCCGGTGCAATCCCTGTATTGCTGATCTGTATGGTGGTGTAAAGACGATGAATGCTTCTGGCGGCCAGAGAATCCAGCACCAGCACTGCGTCCGGCTTTAAGGACCGCACAATGCTCTGCACCACCTGTGCGGTCTCGATTCCCGTTTTTGCCATCACCCCCGGCTCAATGGCACTGAGCACCGTAAAGGTTTTCTTTCTCGTTTCTTCTCTGTAAAAGGGCAGAATATGCCTGTTGACAGCCAGATGATCAATGGTTTTGGGTCCCAGGGCGTCCGCTGTCACTGCCCGGTTGCCCAACCCCACCGCCAGAAGCTCCCTTTGCTCCCCCTTTGGCAAAAGCTCCCTGATCTGACGGCTTAACAGCTCGCTGATTTTTCCGTGATACCCCTCGTCCTCTCCGGCAAGAGCCGACGCTTCAATAGTGATATAAGTACCAATCGGTTTCCTCATACGCCGGGCCGCCTCCCCGCTCTCCACATGAACCCTGGTGATCACCGCAGCCCCGTCCTCACATGGAAGCTTCTCCACCCGCAGGCCCTCCGGCACGGCGTTGTCATTCTGCAACCGCTCCCCTGCCTCCAGAGCCAGGTCTGTGCGAACTTCAGCGCCCAACATCCCATTTTTCGTTTTTTGTCTGTCCATATATTCCGTCCTTCCGATACCTGTAAACACCCATTTTTCGTTTTATCTCTTCGCTTACATATTTTTCTCTTTTTTCACAGATTTATGCGAAAATCTATTGACAAATGAAAACAGAAAATTTACAATATCCAGAGTGTGTTCGCCGCATTCCGTGTCTGATGCCGCGAATACGATTGAAAGAATCGAAAGTATATATGGGAGGTGTACATCTTGGCAAATATCAAATCTGCAAAGAAGCGTATCTTAGTCAATAATAAAAAGCATGAGCGCAATAAGGCCATCAAGTCCCGCGTCAAGACCGAGACCAAGAAGGTTTATGCCGCTGTGGAGGCCGGCGATAAGGCTGCTGCCACTGAGGCACTGGCTGTTGCTACTTCCGTGATTGAGAAGGCTGCCAGCAAGGGTGTTTATCACAAGAATACCGCTGCTCGCAAAGTAAGCGCCATCGCAAAAGCTGTCAATACAATCGCTTAAAAGACTGCGCAGCCTGTTTGTACAAATGCCACAACCCTCATGGCCTGCGCGGACAGGAAAACAGCAAATAAAAGAATCAGAATTCATGGGTTCCCCTTCCGGAGAACCCTTTTTTCTGCCCAAAACCAGCTGACATCCTTCCTCCGCCACCTCATCAATGTCCGCACAAGGTCTGACGGCTGCCCTTCAGAATGCCGCCCACATCCGCACAGCTTTTCACTTCACTTCCTTTCTCAGCTTCTTTCGTATCCTGTAAAGTCTGGTCCTGACATTCCCCGGACTGATCTGCATATCCTCCGCAAGCTCCGCCACTGTATATCCCTCCAGAAAGTATCCCCTTGCCAGCCTCTCATCCTCCCCGCCGTAAAGACTGTGCAGCATATCCTCCATCACGACCATCTCATAAGCCGGGTCCTCGTAGAAAATATTCTCCTCGCTCCACTGATCTGTGTGAAAATTCTCATACCTTCTTACATCCCGCCACATATGCTTCGCGGTCAGCAAAAGCCAGCCGCAGGGATTGGGATGGCTCTGCAGCACATTCCATCTCTCCAGCGCTATCCTGTATGTCTCCTGAACAATGTCCTCTATCTCCTGGGCATTCTCCATTCTGAGACGCAGATACTGCCGAACCATCCCGCCGGTACGCCTGTAAAAGCTCTCAAAATCCTCTTCCATCAGTCAGAAAAGTATCTCTTTTTGAAAAATTCATCCAGAGACAGCTGCAGGCCGCAGCAAATATGCCAGATCGTGATAATCCCGGGATTCTGACTTCTCCCGTAAATAATACTCTTGAGGGTGGACGGATGGATACCAGAGAGCCGGGCCAGCTCCGTGATACTGATTTTTCTCGCTCTGCACAGCTGTAAAATCCTGCGTATGAGCTGTTCTAAAAGCTGCCGCTCCTCAGGCGAGGACCTGGGAAGTCTGCAGCTGTTCTTTGGTAAGGGATTATCTTCCGTAAAAAAATACAGACTGTCCATATAATCTCCTTCCATTCGGAAACCTCGTTTCTGTTCGCAACGGGTATTCCGTAAGGACATTGTACATGACAGTCTGAAAAAATGTAGACGATATGTCGTCACTTTAGTTTTGCAAAAGTTTTTCCTTCTTTTTAGCGGAGTCATCGACTTTCATAGTGTTGTTTAAGTATTTACGAAGGCGCCTTCATAAAGGTCACCGTAATGAGGGAGCCCTCCCCCTCCTCGCTCTCCAGCTCCAGCGCCGCCCCGTGAAGGGACACAATGTGCTTGACAATGGCAAGTCCCAGTCCGGTGCCGCCGGTATCCCGGGAACGACTCTTATCCACCCTGTAAAACCGCTCAAAGACACGGCTCTGGTGCTCCTTCGGAATCCCGATGCCGGTATCCTTCACACTCAGCACCACCGTATCCACGCGATTTTTTACCTGAATAAGAACAGAACCGTTCTCCTTATTATAACGGATGGCGTTATCGCACAGATTATAAACCAGCTCCTCCAGCATCTCCCTGTTGCCGGGCACCACCGCGCTTTCTCCCTCCAGCTGCAGGGTCACCTTCTGTTTCTGCGCATTCATCTTCAGCATATCCACACAGGCCTGAGCCACCGGATACAGATCCACATATTCCAGCTCCATGCCGGGGGAGGTGGAATCCAGTTTGGACAGCTCCAGAATATCATTGATCAGCGTCAGCAGCCGCCCCGCATTCTCATGAATCTCTCTGGCGAAGTGCCTGGCGTCCCCGTTCTGTGCCATGCCCGAGGCAACCAGCTCCGCGTAGCCGGAAATAACTGTCAGCGGAGTCTTTAACTCGTGTGACACATTGGCCGTGAACTCCTGGCGCATCTGGGCGGATTCCAGCAGGTCCATATGCTGCTTCTGAATGGTTTCCAGAAAGGGCTGCAGCTCCTCGTAGGCGGGCACCGTCTGAGGCTTGTCCAGATTGTCCGCCAGCGTCTGCATGGGCTGCAGGATACTTCTGGTCAGCACAGAGGCCAGCAAAAGACAGATCACCCAGCAAAGAGCTCCCACCAGAAACACGATAGGCAGCACATGAAGATACAGTCCCAGAATGCTGCTCCCATCCCGCCCCACGCGGATCACAGTGTCATCATCCAGCCTCAGCGCCACGTAATAGGTGGATCGGTTCAGCGTGTCCGAACGGCGCACTGCCTGCCCCTCGCCGGTCTCCCAGGCGGAAATGATCTCCTCCCTGTCGCTGTGATTTTCCATGGAGGAGGCGTCCACCTCATTGTCATAGAGAACCGTACCATCCCTGTCCACCACCGTCAGGCGAAAATATTCCCCGGAGCTGTCGTACAGTTCCCAGTCCATGTGGGCGTTTCGCTCCGATTGTAAAATTAACTGCCCATAGCCCCGGATATCTCCATACATCTGCTCCCGGAAAATCCGGTAAAAAAGAAGGCTGGAAAAAACCATGGTCAGAAGGATTGCCAGACTGACCACCAGCATAAAGTGGCTGTAAATCTTTTTTTTCATAGGGTTTCCTCGTCCATAATGTACCCCACGTTGCGCACGGTCTTGATCATACTGCCCGCACCCTTCAGCTTCTGGCGCAGCGTCTTGATATGCATGTCAAGGGTGCGGCTCTCGCCCTCAAAGTCCGTTTCCCAGACCTTATTTAAAATCTTTTCCCGGGTGGTGACGGTACCGGCGTTGCTCATCAGAAGCTGCAAAAGCTCAAACTCCTTGTAGGTCAGCTCCACCAGCTGATCCTGCACATGAACCTCATGCTTTTCCTTATCTAAAAGCACCGGTCCCAGAGTCAGACGCATTTCCTCCTCGCTTTCCCCCGGCAGCCGGCGCAGCAAAGCCTTGACCCGGGATATCATCTCCATCACGCCGAAGGGCTTGCAGATATAGTCGTCCGCTCCGAAGTCCAGTCCCTTGACCCGGTCCAGCTCAGTGGTTTTGGCAGTGACCATAATCACCGGAATATCCTTTGTCAGCGTCCGGCTCCTGAGCCCCTTGAGAATCTCCAGCCCGCTGATGTCCGGCAGCATGATATCCAGCATGATCAGCGCCGGGAACTTCCGGTTCATGGCCTCGTTAAACTCCTTCGCCGTGGGAAAGGTCTCCACCTGATAGCCCACGTTCTGCAGGGCAAAGCTCTCTATTTCCGCGATATTGGCGTCATCCTCCACCACATAAATCAATGACATATTTTTCTCC
>JAJQID010000111.1 GCA_021199405.1 Lachnospiraceae bacterium | reverse complement strand
CATAAAGACAAACCTGGAGACGTGGACTATGAGTGACGAAATCAGCACAAAAATTATCGATGACGGGCGCATTGAAAAGCTTCCGGAGTATCTTTCCCCGGATGAGCTTTATCATGATCTGATCGACAGAATCAGAAAGTACCATCCGTCGGATGATATCAGCTTAATAGAAAAGGCCTATCAGGTGGCCAGCGACGCTCATAAGGACCAGTATCGCAAGTCCGGTGAGCCCTACATTATTCATCCTCTTTATGTGGCGATTATTCTGGCGGATCTGGAGATGGATAAGGAGACCATCGCCGCAGGACTTCTGCATGATGTGGTGGAGGATACGGTCTTTACCAAGGAGGAGCTGGCAGAAGAGTTTGGCCAGGATGTGGCGGATCTGGTGGACGGCGTGACCAAGCTGGAAAAGCTGCCAGCCTATAATGGGGACGGGACAAATCGTCAGGATATGCAGGCGGAGAACCTGCGCAAGATGTTTCTGGCCATGGCCAGAGACATTCGGGTGATTATCATCAAGCTGGCGGACCGTCTGCACAATATGCGGACGCTCAAGCACATGCCGCCGGAGAAGCAGCAGCGTATTTCCAGAGAAACGCTGGAAATTTACGCACCCATTGCCGAGCGCCTTGGCATTATGAAAATTAAAGTGGAGCTGGATGACCTGAGCCTGAAATATCTGGAGCCGGACGTTTATTATGATCTGGTGGATAAGGTCGCCATCCGCAAAAATGTCCGGGAGAAGTATATCCAGTCCATTGTGGATGAGGTCAGCGAGCACATGAAAAACGCCGGCATCGAGGCAAAGGTGGACGGACGTATCAAGCATTTCTTCAGCATTTACAAAAAGATGAAGAACCAGAATAAGACCATCGACCAGATCTATGATCTTTTCGCGGTCCGCATTATTGTGAATGATGTGAAGGACTGCTATGCGGCGCTGGGTATTATCCATGAAATGTATAAGCCCATTCCGGGCCGTTTCAAGGATTACATCGCCATGCCCAAGCCCAATATGTATCAGTCTCTGCATACGACGCTGATCGGTGAAAACGGACAGATGTTTGAAATCCAGATCCGGACCTTTGAAATGCACAAGGCCGCAGAATATGGCATTGCCGCCCACTGGAAATATAAAGAGGCTGCGGATGGCAAGCTCAGCGATGCCGGGGATGATGAGAAAATGGCCTGGCTGCGCCAGATTCTGGAGTGGCAGCAGGACAGCTCAGACAACACGGAATTTCTGAATATGATCAAGAGCGGGCTGGATTTGTTTACGGATTCGGTGTACTGTCTGACGCCCAACGGAGATGTGAAAACCCTGCCGGTGGGTTCTACTCCGGTGGATTTCGCTTACAGTATTCATTCCGCGGTGGGCAATAAAATGATCGGCGCCAGAGTCAACGGGAAGCTTGTGAACATCGATTATGAGCTGGCCAACGGCGACTGTGTGGAGATTCTGACCAGCCTGAATTCCAAGGGTCCCAGCCGGGACTGGCTGAAGTTAGCCAAATCAGCCCAGGCGAGAAATAAGATCAATCAATGGTTTAAAAACGAATTCAAAGAGGAAAATATTGTCAAGGGCAAGGAGATGCTGGACACCTATTGCAGGGTAAAAAGCATCAATCTGTCCCAGATGATGCTGCCTCAGTATAAAGAAGCCATTATGAAAAAATACGGCTTCCGTGACTGGGACAGTGTACTGGCTGCCATAGGACATGGAGGCTTAAAGGAAGGCCAGATCATCAACCGGATGCAGGAGCTCTATGAGCGGGATCACAAAAAGGAGCAGACCAACGAGGAAGTTCTGGAGGCGATCCGGGAGAATACCAGGGATCAGTCTGTTCGTATGGCGCCCAGAAGCGGCATTACCGTCAAGGGCATTGACGATCTGGCGGTGCGCTTCTCCAAGTGCTGTTCGCCGGTGCCGGGGGATGAGATTGTGGGCTTTATCACCCGCGGAAGGGGAATTTCCATCCACCGCACGGACTGTCCGAATATTATGGCGCTGTCCGACGTGGACAGGGAGCGCCTTATGGAGGCGGACTGGGCGGATATGGGTGACGGCGAGAGCAAATATTTTGCTGACATTACCATCTATGCCTACAACAGAAACGGACTGCTGGCGGATATCAGTAAGACTCTGACGGAGAAAAATATCGATATTCTGTCCATGACCACGCGAACCTCCAAGGAAGGGATCGCTACCATGCAGACCACTTTCGAGGTGTCCTCCAAGGAGGAGCTTGGCAGGCTGGTGGATAAGATCAGAACCATTCCCAGCGTGATGGATATTGAAAGGACAACGGGATGAAAAATCCGGCGGGGATGGACAGAGTTTAGCAGAATGGAGAGTTCAGCGGAGGCTGGCGCGGAAAGGACAAGGACGGATGAGCGGAATTAAGATTGGAAGGATGGTGCTGGGCTGGTGCCAGACCAACTGTTATTTTTTATATAAAGAGGAGCAGAAAAAGGAAAGCGGCCTGATTCCGGTTATTTTTGTAGATCCGGCGGATCAGGGCGCGGGTATTTATCAGGCGCTTGGAAAAAACGGATTTGAAGTGGAAGCGATTTTACTGACTCACGGTCATTTTGATCATATCCTGGGAGCTCAGGAGCTGAGGGGCAGAAGCGGTGCGAAGATTTACGCTTACGCCGGGGAGGACAGACTGCTGCGCGACAGCGGGCTGAATTTAAGCGCCGGCAACGGCGTGGGCTGTACCGTCAAGGTGAACGGATATTTGCAGGACGGCGAGAAATTCTCCGCGGCGGGGATGGAGTGCCAGGTCATTGCCACACCGGGACACACGGAGGGAAGCTGCTGTTTTTATTTTGAGGAGAGCGGCATCCTGATTGCGGGAGATACCCTGTTTGCGGAGAGCGTGGGACGCACGGATTTTCCCACGGGTTCCATGTCGGCGCTGGTGAAGAGCGTCAGGGAGAGACTGTTTGTGCTGCCGGATGAGGTGAAGGTGTATCCGGGACATGGGGATTCTACTACCATCGGGTGGGAGAAGGAGCATAATCCGTTTTTTTAACGAATGTGTATGCCATTTCCGAAGGTTGTGTCAATGTCGGAGAGACAGATGTATTTAATTGTACTGAATATTGCAAAATTTCAATATGACATTCACTCTCTGGTGAAGGCTTTTTATCCGGAAGAAACGGTGAAGGTGATTACGCCTGAGACGGATTTGTGGAAGGCAGGAAATTACCGTGAGCAGGCAGAGCTTCAGGGAAGTATAACGCTCGGGGAGCGGGAAATTCAGGTTTCTCTGCCGGGAGGCGGAAACGGGCGGAGGATGCTGGGAAATGCCCCAAACTCAGAAGAAGGAGAAGCCGCGGACGATCTGAAGGGGAAAACCGCGGTGGTCAGCGTGGAAGCAATACCCATTGGGATACCTTACCTTGGCCCGGAATATAAGGATATCCTGAAATCTGTGCTGTATCGCTGTCTTTGCCAGGTCACTGGCCGCAAGCTTCCCTGGGGCAATCTGATCGGAATCCGTCCTACCAAAATCGCCATGCAGAGACTGGAGGCCGGTGAGAGCGATAGAGAGATACTGGATTTTTATAAAGAAAAGCATTTTGTCAGCGACGCCAAGGCGGAGCTGGCGCTGGACATCGCGAAGGGGGAAAGGCGGATTTTAAGCCATCTGCACTACGAGAATGGCTACAGTCTTTATATCGGCATTCCCTTTTGCCCTACGACCTGTCTGTACTGCTCTTTTACCTCCTTTCCTATCGTTTCCTTCCGGCAGAAGGTGGACCGATATATCAATTGCCTGATCCGGGAACTGGATTTTGTGGCTGAGGTTTATGGGGATCGAATCCTGGACACGGTCTACATTGGCGGAGGCACGCCCACTACGCTGGAGCCCATTCAGATGGATCGGCTGCTGACGGCCCTGGAGGAGCGGCTGGATCTGAGTCATCTGCAGGAGTTTACGGTGGAGGCCGGACGGGCGGATTCCATCACAAAAGAGAAGCTGGAGGTGTTAAAAAAGCACGGCGTTACACGGATCAGCATCAATCCCCAGACCATGCAGCAGGAGACCCTGGATTTTATCGGCAGAAGGCATACCGTGGAGCAGGTGATTACAGCCTATCATCTGGCCCGGAGCCTTGGATTTGACAATATCAATATGGATCTGATACTGGGGCTTCCCGGGGAGGATGAAGGGGCGGTGGCTGACACTCTGGAAAAGGTGAAGGCTCTTTCGCCGGACAGCCTGACCGTCCATTCTCTGGCCATCAAAAAGGCCAGCCGGATGGCAAGGTGGATCGAGCAAAATGACCGCTCCACCCTGAAAAATACTGATGAGACCATGGCCATCGCCGCCGCCGGGGCAGCCGCTCTGGGAATGAAGCCCTACTATCTGTACCGGCAGAAGAATATGACCGGCAGCTTTGAAAATGTGGGGTATGCCGGAGAAGGAAAATATGGGATTTACAATATCCTGATCATGGAGGAGCTTCAGACCATCGTGGCGCTGGGCGCGGGCACCATCACCAAGGCAGTGTTCCCGGGAGGGAGAATCGAGCGCTGTGACTGCGTCAAGGAAGTGGACATGTACATGGATGAGATCGATGAGATGATAGAGAGAAAGAGGAAACTGTTATGGCACTGAACAAAAAGCCGGTCACCGGCATGAGAGATATTCTGCCCGGGGAGATGCAGGTGCGGGACTATGTGACAGGCGTGATCAAGGAGACCTACGCAAAGTTCGGCTTCACCCCCATCGAGACCCCCTGTGTGGAAAATATCGCCAATCTGAGCAGCAAACAGGGCGGCGAGAACGAGAAGCTGATTTTCAAAATTTTAAAAAGAGGGGAGAAGCTGAATCTGGAGACCGCGCAAAGTGAGTCTGACCTGGTGGACGGCGGACTTCGCTATGACCTGACGGTACCGCTGGTGCGGTTTTACAGCAATAATGCCAATTCCCTGCCAAGTCCCTTTAAGGCGCTGCAGATTGGCAACGTATGGAGAGCGGATCGTCCTCAGCGGGGCAGATACCGCCAGTTTATGCAGTGCGATATCGACATTCTGGGGGAGCCCAGCAATCTGGCGGAGATCGAGCTGATTCTGGCGACTACCACCACATTGAGTAAGCTGGGCTTTCGGAATTTCCAGATTCGTATCAATGATCGGCAGATTTTAAAGGCCATGGCCTCTTATGCAGGCTTTGAGGAGGCGGATTACGATCAGGTGTTCATCATTCTGGATAAGATGGACAAGATCGGCTCAGACGGTGTAAAGCGTGAGCTGATGGATCTGGGATATCCGGAGGAGACCTGCGACAGATATATGGAGCTTTTCGCCCGGATCGCGGAAGCGGACAACGGACCGGCTTATATTGCGGAGAAGCTGGCGGGCATTCTTGAGGAAAGTGTGATGGCTTCCTTTATGGAAATTATCGACAGCGTGAAGGCAACGCAGGAGGACACCTTTGAGATTGTCTTTGATCCTACCCTGGTGCGGGGCATGAGCTATTATACCGGCACCATCTTTGAAATTGCCATGCCGGAGTTTGGAGGCAGCTGCGGAGGCGGCGGAAGATATGACAAAATGGTGGGAAAATTTACCGGCAATGATGTGCCGGCCTGCGGTTTTTCCATCGGCTTTGAGCGTATTATCCTGCTTTTGATGGAGCGGAGCTTTCAGGTGCCGGGAGTGCCCCAAAAGGTGGCTTACCTGATTGAGAAGGGCGTCGAGGGCGAACGCCTGAGCCAGATCATCGCTCAGGCTCAGGAAGTGCGAAAGGACGGCACTCAGGTGCTAGTGGTCCGGATGAATAAAAACAGAAAATTCCAGAAGGACAGCCTGATGAAGGAAGGATACACGGAATTTGTGGATTTTTATAAAGAGAAATTGAAGTAAGGAAGCTGTAAAATGAATCTGAGACTTTACGTGATGGATATCCGGGATCTGGAGGAGGCAGCCCTCTGTGTCAGAGCGCTTCATCTGCTGGATTCTGCACGGAAAGAAAAGGCTCTGAAAGCCAGAAATGCGAAAGACCGGGCGCGCCGTGTGGGCGCCGGTCTTTTGTTGCTTTCAGGATATGCGCAGATGGATGGAAGCATGGATATGAGGGAGGAGGCTCTTTGCACAGAAGAAAAAACAGCCGGGAGTGAGTCAGATGAGAAAAAGGGGGAGGAGAAGGTACCGGGTGGAAACGATGGCTTGCAAATATTGTCGCCTACTTTTATAATACAGACAATTGAGGATGAGGAAAAGAAAAGAGGGCGCCCATTGTCTGACGGGATATGTTATGAAATTTCCGACAGAGGACGGCCATCCTGGAAAAAGACGCCTGTTTATTATCCGTATTTTAATTTGTCTCACTCCGGCAATTATGCAGTGCTCGTGATCGGCGATGTTGAGGTGGGAATCGATGTTCAGGAGCCCAGAAGGGTGCTTCATCAGTCCATTGGAAATTATCAGAGCTTTTGCAGACTGGAGAGCTACCTGAAATGTACAGGCCGTGGAATTGACCGGAAAATTGACGTCTGCTACGCAGAACTTGAGGAGGCGGAAGGCTCAGGCAGATACATTTTTCGAAGGATTCCCATGCCGGGTGAATATGCGCTGTGGGTCTGCGCTAAGAAGGAATTACGATGCGGGATCCAAAAGGCCGTAACCGGGCTGTGAATGGCAAACAGAGGGGAGAAATCAATAAGGAGGTCACAAAATGACAGGAAAAGAGCTGGCGGATCGGCTGCTTGAAAACGTGAAAAAGGTGATTATCGGCAAGGAGGAGACCGCGAAGCTTCTCCTGACGGCCATTCTGGCGGACGGCCATGTGTTGCTGGAGGATGTCCCCGGCACAGGAAAGACCAGGCTGGCCAGGACCATCGCGAAGTCCCTGGACGCGGATTTTGCCAGAATTCAGTTTACTCCGGATTTGCTTCCTTCGGATATCACCGGTCTGAATATTTACGATCAGAAGCAGAATGAATTTGTGCTGCGCAAGGGTCCGGTTTTTACCAATATTCTGCTGGCGGACGAGATCAACCGGGCCACGCCCAGAACCCAGGCGGGACTTCTGGAGTGTATGGAGGAGCGGCAGGTTACTATTGACGGAGAAACCTACAGAACCGGGGATCCGTTCTTTGTCATCGCTACCCAGAATCCGGTGGAGACGGCGGGCACCTTCCCGCTGCCGGAGGCCCAGATGGACCGTTTTATGATGAAGCTTTCCATGGGTCTGCCCACGAAGGAGGAGGAGCTGGATATTCTGGACCGCTATATGGAAAAGGATCCTCTGGCGGAGCTGGACAGAGTGCTGACGCTGGAGGAGCTGGCGGCGGCGAAGGCCGAGGCCAATCAGATCTATGTGCACCGAAGTGTGCGGGAATATATGGTAAATATCGTGGCCGCCACCCGGGAGGGCGACAATGTGGTGATGGGGGTCAGCCCCAGAGGGAGCCTGGCGCTTTTGCGCTGTGTGAAGGTATTCGCCTGGCTGGACAACAGAAGCTATGTGGTGCCTGATGATGTGCGGGCCGTGGCAGTGCCGGTTCTGGCCCACCGCATTGTGCTTAATTATGGCTATGGCAAGGGAGACGATACACGCACGCTGGTGGAGAATATTATAAAGAATGTGCCGGTGCCCACAGAGGATTTTTCATCATGATCGGGCTGATGACAGTGGGGATTGTGGCCTGGCTGCTCTATACGCTTCAGGTCAGACTGTATCAGAAGCTCTGGAACAGGAATCTCGGCGTGAAGATCAGCTTCAGAAAACGGGAGATTTTTGAGGGCGAGACCGGGGAGCTTCTGGAGACCGTTGAAAATCGAAAGCATCTGCCTTTGTCCATGCTGAAGGTGAAGTTTCATACCGACAGGAATCTGGCCTTCGACGATGTTGAGGGCTCCAATGTCAGCGATCTTTTTTACCGTAATGACGTCTTTCAGATCGGAGGAGGGGAACGAATCACGCGAATTCTCTCCTTCACGGGAAAAAAGCGCGGATACTACAAAATCATGGGCATCGATCTGGTGAGCACGGATCTGCTGATGACCACGGATATGGCGGAGAGCCGGAAGGAGGACAGCTGGCTTTATGTGTATCCGAAGCCTTTTTATGACGAGGAGTTTATGCAGTCCCTCCAGCAGCTGAACGGTGAGATCCTGACCAGGCAGCATCTTATCGAGGATCCCTTTGAGTACCGGGGCATCCGGGAATATCAGCCCTTTGACACCATGAGAAGCGTCAACTGGAAGGCCACGGCCAGAACCGGTTCGCTGAAGGTCAATCAGCGCAATTATACGGCGCTGCAGACCATCCGGATTTTTTTCAATATTGATGATCTGGGAATCTTAAAAAAGGACGATGCGGTGGAAATGTGCTTTCGAATCTGTGCTGCGCTGTCTGCTTATTTTATTTCCCAGGGGATCCGGGTGGCGCTTTACGGAAACGGCGTGGACGTGATCAGCGGAGAACCTGTGGGGATCGAGGCGGGGGCCGGAAACGGACAGATGGATCAGATTTACAGGGCGCTGGCGCGGATAGACACCAAAAAGGACCGGCTGGATTTCACGGAAGCCTTTCGGGAAAAGCTTCTGGAGGAAAGCGGCGGCACCATCACATTCTTTGTCTCCGTCAATGCCTATGATGATCTGCTGAAGCTTGTCCGGGAATATCAGGATATGGGAAAGGAATATGTCTGGTTTTATCCGGTGTGGAGGCAGGAAAAACCGCTTCTCCCGGAATGGGTTATGTCCCATGTCAGATGGGTGAACACGCAGGAAGGAAAGGCTTGAAATGAAAGACAGATCGATTCAGAGTGTGAGAGCGGTTCTGGCGTCTGAGATGAATTACTGGATTTTCTTTACTCTGGCTGTAACGGCTATCGGTGTGGCAGGAGGAGGCGGCCCTCAGATGTGGCGCTGGGGACTGCTTTGCCTGATGCCGCCTGCATTTCTGTATTTCAGACTGCGTGAAAAATTCCGGTTCTGTCTGGCGGGACACCTGCTGATTCTGGCTGTATTTGGCGCGGTGCTGTATGAAATTTCCGTGAACGGCGTTGTATCTCTCCTGTTTTTGCTGGGATTTTTTATCTATTCTCTTGCGCTGAG
>JAJQID010000195.1 GCA_021199405.1 Lachnospiraceae bacterium | reverse complement strand
TATCTTGCCACAAAGCCGGTCAGCTTGGACATGTATTCCTCATAGGTGATGCGCCCCTCCGCGACTCCCGTCAGTCCCTTTTCCCAGCTGGCTGTCAGAGCAGGCTCCAGCATCCGCTTCATGGAGCAGTCCACCACATCGTAAATCAACTCACCCATCTGTGTGGGGGAAAGAATCTGTGTCTTTTTGTTCAGATTTAGATATTCATTTTTGACAAGCTTATTCAGGATTTCCGCCCGGGTAGCGCTGGTGCCGATGCCGCTGCCCTTAATCTGAGCCCGCAGCTCCTCATCCTCGATAAGCTGGCCGGCGTTCTCCATCGCCAGAATCATACTGCCGGAATTGTAGCGCTTCGGAGGGGAGGTCTCGCCGGTTTTGATGACGATGTCCTTCAATGGCAGTGCCTGGCCCTTCTTCAGCTTCTGAAGCTGCTGTAACAGCGCAGCATCGCAGGCTGTATCACCTGATGCTCCATTTTTTACGATCTCTTCCTGACCGGGCAAACTCTGACCGGCCTCTCTTGATCCAGTCACAGTTTTGCTGTTCTTTTCCTGCTCCCTGTCCTGAAAAAAGCTGTATTTCATCACCTTCAGGTAGCCCTCTTCCATCAGGGTTTTAAAATTGCTGAAAAAACGCTCCGCTCCGATGGCGGTGGTCAGCGCGATCTTCTGATAGACCGCCGCCGGATAAAAGATGGCCAGGAAGCGGCGCACAATCACCTCATAGACCTTCTGGGCGGTGGCGCTCACACTGTTTAAGGCTCCCAGCCCCTGTCCGGTGGGGATGATGGCGTAATGGTCGGTGATCTTTTTATCGTCCACGTACCGGGTGCGGGCAAGGTTCTGATATGCTTTGGCGCTCAGAATCTGCTCGGCAAATTCCCTGCCGTGAACATAAGAGCGCAGACCGTTTAAATTGCGGGTAATCTCCTTTGCCACCGCAGTGGAAAGGACTCTGGCGTCCGTTCTGGGATAGGTGACCAGCTTTTTTTCATACAGCTCCTGCACAATTTTCAGGGTGTCAGCAGGACTGATCTTGAAAAAACGGGAGCTGTCATTCTGAAGCTCCGCCAGATTATACAGAAGAGGAGGATTTTTGCTCTCCTTCTTTTTCTCTATATTCAAAAGAGTGACCTGACCGCCCGCTTGTAAGAGAAGCTCCTGTGCGAAGGCCTTCGCTGTCTTTTCCTCTTTAAAACCATTCTCCTTATACAGCGCCGGAGACTGGAAATATTTGCTGCCCTCCACGGCCTTCCATTCTCCCTCAATCTGCTGGTCGCCGATCATAAACTGATCCACAAGACGATAAAAGCTGGTCTTCTGAAAAGAGCGGATTTCCCGCTCTCTGTTCACCACCATGCCCAGCACACAGGTCATGACCCGTCCCACGCTGACCACGCCCTTGGGAACGCCCAGGTATCTTTTGATGGAATCCCCATATTTTAAGGTCAGAACCCGGGAAAAATTAATGCCCATCAGATAGTCCTCGATGGCTCTCAGATAGGCAGCCTTCGCCAGGTCATCGTAGGCGGACAGATCCTTCGCCTCCCGGATTCCCCTGAGGATTTCCTCCTCGGTCTGGGAATCGATCCACACCCGCTTCTGGTTTTTCCCCTTCACGTTGGCGGTCTGTGCCACCAGACGGTAAATATACTCTCCCTCCCGCCCGGAGTCGGTACACACATAAATGGTGTCCACGTCCTTCCGGTTTAAAAGGCCGGAGACAATCTGAAACTGACCCTTGACGCCGTCAATGACCTCATAGCGGTAATTTTCAGGGATGAAGGGCAGCGTATCCAGAGACCAGCGCTTATACTTTGGATCATAAGCCTCCGGATAACTCATGGTCACCAGATGCCCGACGCACCAGGTGACCACGAAATTTTCACTCTCCATATATCCGTTGCCCTGCCTCATCTGCTCCTTCAGGGCTTTGGCGAACTCTCTCGCCACGCTGGGCTTTTCCGCGATAAAAACCTTTTTGGACATAGTAACCTATTTCTTTGTGATGTATCCCTGTGCAGTCAGAAGCTCCGCACAGAGCACCGCGCCGCCCGCTGCGCCGCGGATGGTATTGTGGGAAAGTCCCACAAACTTATAATCGTACACCTTATCCTCGCGTAGCCGCCCCACACTGACGCCCATGCCGTTCTCATAGTCCACATCCATCCGGATCTGAGGACGGTCAGGCTCCTCCATGTAGCGGATAAATTGCTTCGGCGCGCTGGGAAGGTTTAACTCCTGGGGAGCGCCGCTGAAGCTGTTCAGCTTCTCAATCAGCTGCTCTTTTGTGGGTTTCTTTCTGAATTTCACAAAGACTGCCGCGGTGTGGCCGTTCAGCACAGGCACACGGATGCACTGGCAGGTAATCACCGGACTCTGGGCCGGTTTGATCACGCCATCCTCCACCTTGCCCCAGAGACGCAGAGGCTCCTGCTCGCTCTTTTCCTCCTCGCCGCTGATAAAGGGGATGATATTGCCCTCCATCTCCGGCCACTCCCGAAAGGTCTTGCCGGCACCGGAAATGGCCTGATAGGTGGTTGCCACCACCTCATAGGGCTCGAACTCCTTCCATGCGGTCAGCACCGGAGCGTAGGACTGGATGGAACAGTTGGGCTTCACGGCGATAAAGCCTCTCTCCGTGCCCAGTCTCTTTTTCTGGAAGGGAATCACATGCATGTGCTCCGGGTTGATCTCCGGCACGCACATGGGTACGTCCGGCGTCCAGCGATGGGCGGAATTATTGGAGACCACCGGCACCTCCTCCTTCGCGTAGGCGTCCTCAATGGCACGAATCTCCTCTTTACCCAGATTCATGGCGCTGAACACAAAATCCACCTGAGAGGCCACCTCCTTCCGCTGGCTGGTCACATCATACACCTGCAGCTCCTTCACAGCCTCCGGGATGGGAGTGGTCATCTTCCAGCGTCCCTCCACAGCCTGGGCGTAGGTCTTGCCGGCGCTCCTGCCGGAGGCCGCCACACAGACTACCTCAAACCAGGGATGATTCTCCAGAAGGGTGATAAATCTCTGTCCCACCATGCCGGTGGCGCCCAGAATTCCTACTCTTAACTTTTCTTCCATAATTATCCTGCTCCTCTTCAGTTTTCTTCCAGATATTTTCTGTAGATTTCCAGCGTCCGCTTCATAGCTTCGCTGCCCGGTGCGCCGATGGTCAGCCGCTTCTCCACACAGGTTTTCAGGCTGACGGCGTCATAAACGTCCTCCTCAAACTGATCGCAGATTTCCTGAAGCTCCTCCAGGCTCAGCGCGTCAATGGAGGTGTTTTTGTCAATGCAGTACAGCACCAGCTTTCCAATAATACTGTGGGCGTCCCGGAAGGGAATCCCCTTCCCCACCAGATAATCCGCGGCGTCGGTGGCGTTTGTAAAGCCGTTCATGGCGCTTTTCGCCATCACCTCCCTGCGGAATTTCATGGTGCTGATCATGCCCGTAAATAAGGTCAGGCAGCTCTCCACCGTCTCAATGGCGTCGAAGGTTGGCTCCTTGTCCTCCTGCATGTCCTTATTGTAGGCCAGAGGAAGCCCCTTCATGGTGGTCAGCAGACTCATCAGGGCGCCGTACACCCGGCCGGTCTTACCCCGAACCAGCTCCGCGATATCCGGATTCTTTTTCTGGGGCATGATGCTTGAGCCCGTGGAGTAGGCGTCGTCCATCTCCACAAAGCGGTATTCGTCGCTGTTCCAGAGAATAATCTCCTCACAGAAACGGCTCAGGTGCATCATGACTGTGGAAAGGGCGCTCAGATACTCGATCACATAGTCCCGGTCGGAGACCGAGTCCATGCTGTTGAGCGTAGGCCCGTAAAAATCCAGAAGCTGCGCGGTGTATTCCCGGTCCAGAGGGTAGGTGGTGCCAGCCAGCGCTCCCGCCCCCAGCGGACAGTAATTCATCCGCTCATAAATATCGTGCATTCGGCTTCTGTCCCGCCTGAACATCTCAAAATAGGCGCCGAAATGATGAGCCAGCGTCACCGGCTGCGCCTTCTGTAAATGGGTAAAACCTGGCATATAAGTATCCAGGTTTTCCTCCATTTTCTGATATAATACGGACAAAAGCTCCTTTAAGAGAGCGTCCGTCCTCTTCACATGGCCGCGGACATACATTCTCATGTCCAGCGCCACCTGATCATTGCGGCTGCGGCCGGTGTGCAGCTTCTTGCCCGCCTCCCCGATGCGTTCGATCAGATTGGCCTCCACAAAGCTGTGGACATCCTCATACTGTGAGGTAACGGCAAGGCTTCCCGACTCCACATCCTCCTCAATGGATTTCAGACCGGCGATAATGCTGTCCCGCTCCGCCCAAGTTACAATGCCCTGCTTTGCCAGCATGGTGACATGGGCGATGCTCCCGGCGATATCCTCATGCAGCAGCTTCTGATCAAAACCAATCGAGGCATTGAAATCATATACCAGCTGATCTGTCTCTTTGGTAAATCTGCCGCCCCACAACTGTGCCATGATTGATCCTCCTGTTTCGCAAACTTCGCTTATCATAGCACATATTATTTTTGATTGCAAGCCAACCGTTCAAATCTGATGATACCAGGATCAAAGTGAGAAGAAATCTGAAGTATCATCAGGCGTCATATCTGATTTCCTCTGTCCCGGATTTTATTACGGACCTCATGTACGTCAACGCTGACAGACTGGCAAAGCTGCTCCAGAGTCGGAACCGCCCTGTCGGAAAGCTCCGTTCCCTTCTCCAGCAAATACTGAAGAACGTCAAGCAGCGACTCGGCCCGTCTGTGAAGCAGATCATTTTCAGCTGTACTTTGTGAGGCACGTTCCTCACAGACCTTACGCAGTTCCAGATCCAGAGCGTCTTTGCTGCCGGATTGTACATCCTGCAGTCCCTTGTCAAGCGTTTTCGTCCGGATATCGCTCTCGGCCACAAGATCCTGAGCTTTGTACAGCTGCTTATAGGTCTCGTCAACCAGCATCCTGTTCTCTGCATATTCTTCCGGATGAGAGGTGATCATCTCTCTGGCTTCCGCTATATTCATATAATCAGATATGGAAGCGGCGCCGGTAAAATAAATCCCCGCATATCTCTCATAATCCTGGCCAGGGCCGGAATTCTCCTCGACTTTGCTCCTTATATCGAATTTCTCCAATATATCAGGCAAGTCCTTTTGATATCTCCGTTCAGCCTCATCCTTAATGGCCAGCCCCTTAGCTGTGCGAAATATTTCAGCGGGATCCTCAAAATTGTCCAGATTATAATCAATTTCCGAGGATTCATCTTCTGATATTTCCTGAGAATCATATTCCCCATCGGAGAGACTGACCATCCGTTTTTTCATACTGCCTTTCAGCGCATCATCCAATTCCGGAGTGATAATGATCAGCTGCTGGAGCACCTGCTGCTTGAATGCGGGAAGCTCATTAAAATAAGCCGGACATTTTCTCATAAGCGTTTTCAGCCCATGAAGCTTATCACTCAGCCTTTTGATTTCCGGTCCCCGCCGCCGGAAGCTTTCATTGGAGAACATATCTTTGGAAATATCAGCCTGAAGCAGATCATCCATAATTTTGTCCAGGAAAGGAGAAAGCTCCTCCGGTTCACTTTCGTAGTTAAAATAAGCGTCAATGAACGCCTTGTCGGCCTTTTTCTTCGCTGACTCCCTAAGGTTTGCGGCAAGTCCAAAGCGATTGATCCGGTATCCCTGGCAGAATGCAGATATGGCATGAGAATCGGCTTCACTGTAAGAGGAACCGGCTTTTCTGCAGCGTTCCTCCACATGATTATCCTCACAGGCATTGCGGCGCGCCTGTAAATCCTCCTTCACGGCGTGAGAAAGATCATAGGTTTCTTCCTTCGTAACACTGCGGGGGCAAAGATTGCTCACCTCCTCCTCCTTTTGCAGTCTTTTTCGCCTGGCCTTGTAGCTTTCCTGAGTGACAGGCTGCTGCTGGATGGGAGGGTTCTCCACGGGGACAGCATTGCGAACTTCCCTCTCCGGATGCTGCTCATTCAGCTGCTGATTTGTCTTCAGGTCATGCTCTTTCTGAACCGTGAGAATTCTCTCACGGTACGCAATCCTGCTCAAATCCCGATACGGACCCATCAGAGGAGCGTTCCAGGTTTCCAGCAGATTAAACTTCTCACTGGTCATTTCGAGGCTCCTGCTTCCATTCAGAGACGTGTCCTCTTCCCTCTTTTTTTGCAGAGTACCCCTCGTAGTCGCACCCATATGATTGCACTTCCCTTCTATGATTCTGTACAGTAAACGACTTTATGCCGTTTACTGACGCGTTGACTTTACCCAGGATACGGAAACGGGAGGACGATCCTCCAGCAGAGCCGAAATCAGCCTGTCG
Organism: Lachnospiraceae bacterium; assembly: GCA_021199405.1. Classification (GTDB taxonomy): domain Bacteria; phylum Bacillota; class Clostridia; order Lachnospirales; family Lachnospiraceae; genus RGIG6307. The sequence goes on along the minus strand of JAJQID010000195.1, from coordinate 2,763 downwards.
CTGGTCTCCGTAACAGACTGAATGAAAACCGGTTCCTCTGAGGGGTACAGCTCCACGGCACGATGGAACGCGGTCCTGAGGAGAGCCGGAAGATCTGCCGGAGCCTGGGTAGATGCATACGCCAGAGTGAGAGCCCCGCCGAAGGAGTGGTCAAAGACCAGGAAGGAAGAGAGCTTTTCGTCCCTGAAAATACCTACGCTCAGATCGGGATCCAGCTCCAGCTGGTGAAGCGGCTTTTCGAAGGGAAGCTCCCCTGTGGCGGCCAGCTCATTCCCCGCCTCCCTGATGGCAAATTCCGGTATCTGCCGGAAGGAAAGCACGCCGCCCTTGCCGCCCTTGCCCCCGCTGTCCTTAAAGAAGGAAAGGCCGGAAAGCTCGTCCAGCCTGATCCTGTAGACCGGCTCGGGAACTGCAACACTGCGAAAACCCATATGCTCCAGAAAATCCTGAAGCTTCTCGTGATCCTGTTCCGTAATAATAAAGGAAGCGCCAACCTCGGTGATCTCAGGAGGAAGGGCCTTCATAAGTCCCTCCACCAGCATTCTTCCGCCGCCCTTGCCCCTGCAGGTGGGCGCCACAAAAAGAGAGGTGATGTGAAAGGCGTTGTTCCCGACATAGCCGGCCAGAGCGCCGCAGGCCGCATCCTCCTCGGTCAGTCCAATAGCGACCTGAATGACGCCTTCTGTAAGCAGTTCATAGGATTCCGGGAGCAGCAGAGTCTGATATACGGGCAGAGTTTTACTGCTGATGCAACTTAAATTCATCACTGATTTCCTCCTTCTTCATTTTCATTTCCGGCATCATAATCTGCGGAATTACGCAGTTGCTCCAGTGTTAATCCACCTAAATTGGTAAGTGGCTTTCCTTTCAGCACATACTGGAGAACATCTGTCAGGCCAAGGATTCTGTGATTGATTTCCTCTAAATCGTCCATAGTTTCCTCTTGACGTTTCGCAAATACACCTCGCAGATCACGATCCATCTGACCTCTGCTGTATGCAGACATGTCGTCCATGCCAATACTAAGTGCTTTCGACTTGAAATAATAGTCAGCTCCAATATCCATGGCTCTATAAATTTCATTATAAATTCTGTCAACCAACTCCTTATTTTCCGCATATTTCTGTGGGTTCTTGATAAGCATCTCCCGTCTGTCCACCATATCATTATACTGATACAAATACCCATAGTTGGTGAAACGCAACCCCTCATATTTTTCAAACTCCTGTCCAGGACCTGAATTCTCCTCAAAAGTACGTTTTATCTGTTCAAAATCTCCTCTCTGCAGAGCCTCCAGCTCTGGAAGTCTCCGGTCAACCTCCTCCAAATTGATTTGCTCCTTATTTATTTCATATTGCTTCAAGGCATCATTAAACCTATATGTTGCCTCAAGCATCTCACCATTTAACTCTTCCTCTGTGACCTGGTCAGAATCATATTCCCCATCAGAAAGATTGACTCCCCGCTTTTTCATATTGACTTCCATCATTTTGTCAAATGCCGGAACAAACCACCCCATCGCATCAAGCGTATATCGCTTGAATTTGGGAAGATGATCAACAAAATATCCGGGATACTTTTCCTTGAGTCTCTCCAAACCTATCATTTTGTCTCTCAGCTTTTTTAATTCCGGTCCCCGCCTCCGGAAATCTTCCTCAGAAAACATATCTTTGGAAATTTCGGTCTGCAACAGATCCTCCACAATTGCATCCAGATAAGGGTACACCTCCTGCGGTTCATCATGATTGAAATAAGCGTTTATGAAATTCCTGTCAGCCTGTTTTTTTTGAGACTCCTCACGGTTTGCGGCAAGCCCAAGCATATTAGTACGGTATCCCTGACAAAACGCAAGTATGGTGTTGTAATCCGCTTCATCCTCGCAGCGCTCAGCTACATGATTATCCTTGCAGGCATTGCGGCAACCCTGTAAATTTTCTTTTACTGTATGAGAAAGATCATAGGTTTCTTCCTTATTTAGACTGCGAGGACAAAGATGTTCCACCTCTGCCTCTTTTTGCATCCTTTTTCGCCTGGCCTTGGAACTTTCCTGGGTGACAGGCACCTGCTGGACAGGAGGCGTATTCACCAAAACAGCACGCTCAACGTTCGTCTCCGAGTACTGCTTACGCAGGATTTCGTTCGCCCTTCTGTCCATCTCCCTCTGAAATGGGATAATTCTTTGGCGATAGGTCTCCCTTGTCCTGAGCAACTGATCCTGAGGAACACCCCAGGTCTCAAGCTTCTTTAAATCAGCCGTAGTCACCACAATTTGTCTGCTTTCATTCAGTGACTTGTTCTCTTCCCTCTTTTTTTGCAGAGTTCCATTCAGGGTTCCGCCCATTTCATTGCACTTCCTTTCTATTCTTGTTTTCTGTTTTCAGATAAACGTTTCTATCCAGATCATCATCAGAAGATGCCGGGGATTACCATAATAGCGATACACACCAGCGCATACAGGATCATTCCGGCGTTCAGAAAAACGGTTTTAAGCTTCGTGCCCTTTGGCAGCTCCAGCTCGGCCCGCTCAAAGGACATCCTGCGGATACCCAGGCAGAAGAAAACCAGGCCGGCGATCAGGCACAGGACTTCCACCGCAATACAGACGAAGAACGGTATCAGCTCCATCATCTGCGCTGACGACAGATTTCCAAGGCTGTCCTCCACCGCGGTAAATCCGAGCAGAGAAACCCCCGCAAGGATTCCCATGAGATTGAGCGCCATGTGGACGCCCACAGAATAACGCAGCTTTCCACTTTTCAGATA
>JAJQID010000245.1 GCA_021199405.1 Lachnospiraceae bacterium | reverse complement strand
GACCGATGCCCGCTATACCCAGTGCATAAATCAGCTTCGCCAGGGTCGTTGTCCGGGATTGTTCCACTGCCCGCAGCAGATTATCGCAGCTCTTCCGGCCAAAGCCTTCCATGGAAATAATCTCATCCCGGTATCTGTCCAGATGATACAGATCCTGAAATTTATGCAGAAAACCCGCGGCTATGAACTTCTCCAGCGTAGCCTCGCTCATGCCGTCGATATTCATGGCGTCCCTGCTGACAAACAGAGTAAAGGACTTGATCTTTTTGGCGGGGCATTCCGGATTGGTACAGTATAAAAACTGCCCTTCCCTGACGCTTTTCATCTCCGTTCTTTCCCCGCATACCGGACATTTCCCCGGAATTTCAAGTGTGTCGGAGCAGGTCAGGTTTTCCGCAATCTGCGGAATGATCATATTGGCCTTGTAAACCCGGATGGTATCCCCGATGCCCAGCTTTAGCTCCCTGACAATGCTGACATTGTGGACGCTGGCACGGCTGACCGTGGTGCCCTCCAGCTCCACCGGTTCAAAAACAGCCACCGGGTTGATAAGCCCTGTCCTGCTGGCAGACCATTCGATCTGAAGCAGGGTGGTATCCTTCTCCTCATCCGTCCATTTAAATGCCATGGAATCTCTGGGAAATTTGCTGGTTCTGCCCAGGCTCTCCCCGTAAGCGATATCATCATAGCACAGCACCAGGCCATCGCTCGGTACATCAAAGCTTTCTATCTTCTGAGAAAAAAAGCGCACTGCCTCCGCTATGGTCTCCCCGGTAACCTTCCTGTATTCCACTGTCTCAAATCCCTGGGAAGCCAGAAATTCCATCTGTTCCTGTCTTGTGGCAAATGCCTTTCCCTCACACTGCACCAGGGTAAACGCAATCAGCCGGACTCTTCTCTGCGCTGTGACCGCACTGTTAAGCTGCCGCACAGAGCCGGAGCACAGATTCCTGGGATTTTTATACTTCAGGCTTTCCTCCGCGATAGAGTCATTGATTGCCTGAAAGTCACTGTAGGTGATAACAGCCTCTCCCCGCAGGATCAGCCTTCCCTCATAAGGGATGCGCATGGGAAGATTAATAAAGGTCCGGGCATTATCCGTGATAACCTCTCCAATCTCTCCATTGCCCCTGGTTACCGCCTTTAAAAGCTGCCCGTTCTCATAGGTCAGAACGATCGTCAGACCATCCAGCTTCCAGCTCAACAGCCCCTTTTTGTCCGCCAGGAAGCTTTGCAGCTGAGAGACCTCCTTGGTCTTACTCAAAGAAAGCATGGGGCGCTCGTGAGCCTCCTTCGGCAGCTCCTCCACCGCGCTGTAGCCCACCGTCTGAGTAGGACTGCCAGCCATAACAATGCCGGTCTTTCGCTCCAGCTCCACCAGCTCATCATATAACCTGTCATACTCAAGGTTGGACATGAGCTCCCTGTCTTCCGCGTAATAGGCCCGGCTGGCCTCCTTCAGAATCTGATGAAGCTCAAGCATCCTCTCTTTATCTGTCATAATTCCCCCATTACTGCATTTCCCCAGAGGACTTACTGCAAACAACTAATTCATTTGTCGCCTGTTATAAAAAAAGTCCTTACTCCAGAGACTGTACCAGGCCATAAAGAGTCTCCCTCTCTTTTCCCGTGATTTCACGGTATTGCCCCGGCTTTAAATCCTTTAACAGAATATTGGCCACACGAACTCTCTTTATCCTCTTCACCTGAAAGCCAAGCGCGGCGCACATACGGCGAATCTGGCGGTTCAGTCCCTGTGTCAGGATAATGCGGAAGGTATATTTTCCCTCCCGGGTCACCTCACAGGGCTTTGTGGTCCGCAATAATTCCTTTAAATAAATTCCCTTTGACATGGCTTTCAGAAAATCATCTGTGATTTCTCTGTCCACCTTCACCACATATTCCTTTTCATGCCCTGACGATCCATGCATCAACTCCTGGATCAGATCTCCGTCGTTTGTGAGAAGCAACAGCCCTTCGCTGTCCCTGTCCAGTCTGCCCGCGTAGGTCAGACGAACAGGATAGGAAAAAACGTCCCCGATTGTCTTCTCCGCGTGGCTGTCTTTTTCCGTGCAGGTGACGCCCACCGGTTTATACCAGGCAAGCACCGTTTTTTCATTCAAAGGCGCAAGACTCCGGCCGTCCAGCATCACCTCGTCTGCGGAAGCGACCAGCTGACCTGCTGTACCCGGTCTTCCATTGACCCATACCCGTCCGGCCTCAATATAACCGTCTGCCTGCCTTCTGGAGCAGATACCGGCCTGAGCCAGGTATTTATTTAGTCGAATTCCCTCAGCCATTCCCGCTCCCTTTCCTGTCCGCACGAAAGCTATCTTAGCATAAAATGTGGCTTTTGTACACACAAATATGACTATTCCCGTCCTTCAGATCAACCACTGCTCCCTTGCCATCTTATAATAGGTACAAAGCGGCAGAAAGCTCTGGGCAAAGCCCTTGGTGCCATCCCCGGCGAAAATCAGGGCGTCATCAATGACTGTTTTATTGCCCACAAAGCTGCCTCGTCCTTCCGAGCGAATCTCTCTGAGAAAGGTCTTTTTACCGGCCTCCAGATACTTCAGATCCCCGGTCAGCTCAAAACCAATGCACATAGCCTCCAACAACAGGGTATTTTTGCCATTACGGTTTAAGCTGGGAAGCTCTTTATAATAAAACAGGCCATTGGGCAGCCGACAATTATCGTATAGGTCGTCCACCGCTGACAGAATCAGCCTTTTTAACTCTTCCCCCGGAAACACCCGATAATACCGCATCAGTGACCCCACCGCCACAGCGATCATAAAACCGGTGCGCACCAGAGTATTGTCCGTATATGGCGCCAGCAGCGCGCCATACTCCTGTTCCCACGCCCTGAAATGGCCGATAATCCAGTCTGCCTTCTCCAGCCACCTTTCCTCTCCCGTCTCCACATAGAGGGCGGTAAAGGTACGCAGTGCCCAGCCCGTCTCCCTGGCATTGCTCTCCCCGGCGACCCGATAGGTATCCGTTTCCAGCAGACGCATCACATTCTCCCCGATGCCCACAGCGGTCTCGTATGCCCGCTCATTTCCCGTAAAGTGATAATAATCCAGAAGTCCCTCCACCCAGGAGTGACTGGGCACAATGGTGCCGTATACCACATGCTGTCTGGTGTGCTCCCACTGGCCGCCGTAAAGCAGAGGGTCCTTACTGTAATGACACACATCCACATCCATCCAGTGCTCTGCCGCCACAAGGCCGTAATCCAGAAATCTGCGAATCCCGGTGCGGGCATAGGACAGAAAACAGGCGTGAGGATAATCGTACTCGTTGTTGGTCCAGACCGGCTTGCCCTTTCCTCTGTTCTGAGATGTATAGCCCGGATCCGGCGCATCCCCCCAGTTCAGCATACCAAAGCAGCGGGCATGACTGTCCGCCCTGTTGGTCAGAGCAATCTCCACATCATCATCCTGCAATTCCGGCTCCACAAACACAGGCTGCATCACGTCCGCCTCTGCAAATACAGCAGGATCCACCATCGGCCTGTCAGGCATCTGGTAAATCAGACTGCGATCCTCAATATCCACCATGGACATCTGAGGGTCATGAAAATGAAGTAAAAATCTCTGTTCCCGGCTCATGCCGCTCTGCATCACCACATCGCCCACACCCTGGGGCACCAGCATAACCATCAGTCCGGTTTTGTCCGCCTTCACCGCCTTGGGATAATTTTGCTGCGCCTGAAAAACAGTGGCACAGATTCCATCCTCCGCCGTGGTCCGGTCCGCCAGAAAGGTGCCATAGAGCACCTCGGAAAAATGCTCATTTCCCTCCTTTAAAATCATGGATGACCGGGCGATTCTCTGTACGCTTTCCTCTCCTCCGGCAATACTGAAATGGGTTTTATAATTGGAATTTCCCGAAAGATACCGTCCCTCTGAGACAGGAAATTTTTCCTCCATGGCCGGCATTTCCCGGATACCTGAGAAATCAAAATCCTCCTTCTCCAGATCCAGGCCATAATCCAGCACCGCATTCCTCTCCGCCTTAATGCCAAAAGAAAGTCCCTCTACGGACAGCGCTTCCTCTGTGGTATTTATCAGTCGGAAGGACACCTCCAGCCATTCCTTCCCTGTGTAGGCTGTAATACCCGCTTCAAAGCGAACATCCCGACTGCCCGTGCAGCGCCCTTTTGCCCTCAGCCTGACACACACCGGTCCGGATTCCATAATGCTCCATTTTTCCAGGCTTATTCCATATTTTTCATCTCCGGTCATCAGGAAAGGCCCCTCAAACTGCTCCGCCTCATAACGGCAGCGGGAATCCTCCAAGTAGGTAAAAAGATGAGTGCTATTATCAGCCACCTGAAATCTCAGCTTTCCAGTATCCACACAGACGCCGTCCACATCCTTCACAGCCCTCATTTCCGTAGAAATCTTCACCGTTTCGTCATCCAGTGGCGCTGAATTTTCAAGATCACACTGCAAAAGTGTCTTTGCATTGGCGTTCAGATCCGCCAGGAAGCGGATAAAAATATAACGGACACTTCCATCCGGATGTCTGGCGGTCGCCCTGGCCTGCACCGGAACCGGCTTTCCATCCTGATACACGCGGACGTTCTCTGCTGAAGTCAGCCTGCCCTTTTTCACCGGCAATCCGATAAAGCAGGGTTCGGAGACTCTGGGGTAACGGTATAATTTTTCAAATGTCAGATCAAACATAACTCATCCCTCTCTGTCAGTCTGTGATATTTACCAGTATACACAAAAGGACAGAATTTCTCAATCAAAAAATAAGCATCCCCGCTATGGGAATGCTTATCTGATGTCTTTTTCTTATCTCACCGGCAGAATAATCGCCGACAGCTTCTTACTCCTGCTTCGTGACATACTCCGTAGCTACATAGCCGATAGAGCCGTTATATTTGACCTTGGAAAAACCGCCGGTCACATCCTCGATCCACTCCAGCACTTCTCCTTCGGAAACCTGTCCCAGTCTGTCTGCATCTGCACTGGCAGAAGCACGCACATTCACTGTCGTGTTGGCCACCACATAGCCGTTGGTAGGCTCGTCATCCGCACTGCTGATGATTTCCAGATAATCCGTCTTAACGTAGGCTTCCTGCCCTTCATACTCAATCAGCGCCCAGCCATTGACACGGATTTCAATCACATCCAGCGTAGTGCCCTTCTGGATCGTCCCCAGCTTATCAGCGGCCGTACTGTCGGAGGATCTGACATTGATGGTCTCCGTAGTGGTTGCCTGACAGGACTTGGCGACAATCGTCTCATCACTGCTCTCATCCTCTGAGGAACTCTCCTCTGTATCCTCCTCCGTGGTGGTGCCTGCCAGTGCAGTACCCACAGCGTCACGGATCTGATTCACTGTAACCTCCAGATACGCAGCAATCTCACTGTCATTCGCCACCATCTCCTGATATTCCTCATCAATGGAATTTAGAAGCTCCATCACGGACTCATCAGAATTGAGCGCTTCAATGTAGGCCGTCTCTTCATCCGTCAGAGTGTCCTCGTTAATATAATAGCTGCCATTCTCGTCCATACAGACATAGAGACAGTAAATTCCCGGTACCAGCGTCTCCAGTCCAGGAAACTGCGCTCTCGCCGCCGCATAAACCACATAGCTGTTCTCTACCGGTCCCAGCTTCGTAAATACATTGTACTCCGGAAAGGCCTCGATATATTTCCCCAGCTCCTCAATCCGGATCTTCTCCGTATCGGTCACATTGCTGCAGATTTCCATCATGGCATCCACATCACCTGCTGCCAGAGCCTCAAGATATCGCTCAATCAGTTCATTGATTTCCGGATATTTGTCTGCCTCCAGAGGATTATCCACACTGACCGCCGCCACAGCCGCTTCCGTGACAGTGCTGTCATCCACCTCTGCTTCCTGCTCAGCCACTGTTTCCTCGGCAATATTTTTGTGATAGACCAGCATACCAGAAACAAAGACAGCTACTGCCAGCACGATAACCGCTGAGAGTATCAGCATTCTTTTTTTCATAGTAACCCCATCTCCTGCACAGATTCCCCTCAAACAGGAAGCGGCGGAACGTGTCCGACAGGAATCGAACCTGCATTAAAGGCGTCGGAGGCCTTCGTTCTATCCATTAGACTACGGACACAAAATCGTAATATGTTACAAAAGTATTACGCCGCTTCCCGTAAATAATAGCACAGACTTTCCCGGATGTAAAGCCTTTTTTTTCACTCCATCAAATTTTCACAGATTTTTTTATATTTCTGCGATTTCGAGCCTGTCTTCATCGGAACGGTAAAAATAAACGTTGTCCGATAAAATCTCCTCCCGCGGCATCTCATACCGGTTCACATCCCGCACCGTTCTTCCCAGAAGCTCCCGGCAGGTAACCCTGCTCACGGGAACAAACAGCACCTCATGAATTGAGGAAGGCAGCAGATAAAATTCCTCCCCCAATGCCTCATACAGCTTCCTGCCTGTTCCCGGCAGGAAGGCCACCACCGCTCCCCAGACACCTGTCCGGCTGGAAAGCACATGAAGACCGCTGCCGCTGCGGGAAAGAGGCTGCGGAAACGGCAGAAGCGGCCGGTGGTCCAAAACCTCCTCCACCGTATTCCAGCAGATCCCGCCCTGCTCCAGACTGTTTGCCGCCGCCTTCCTGAAAACCGCCTCCCAGGTCACTCCCCAGCTTTGCACATGCTCCTTCTGAATCATGATGGTGCCTCTGACTCCCGTATCCGCCTGTTCCACCAGATAATAAACCGTCATTGCCAGATCCAGAATGGAAACGAAAGGCGCCTGTTCCAGCAGCTCCTGATTCTGCTCCCGGTGAAATATCCTCACAAACAGCTTTTCTGACGCCTTTTCAAAGCTCTCCATATCAGAGACGTTTCCTTTCAGCACACCGGTAACCTCCTTCGCCTCCTCCTTGTAAATCAGCCAGAGCTTTTTCGCAATTTCTTCCATGGACTCTCCCTGGTGAAAATCCTCATAGACATTCTCCAGATAAATCACCGGAGAGCAGGCGCAGTCCTCCCGCTCCATCAGCAGCCCCCACCAGAGCTGGCCGTTCAGCTTCTGTTTATCCACCAGGCTGATTTTCATGTTGTCATCGGCCTGTTCCCTCATCAGGTGTAAAATTTCCTGTCTGAATTCTCTGTAATCCATTATGTTCTCCCGAAATGAAATTATTTACGTTGCCATTCATAAAATATACTGTCCGGGAAGCGCTCCATTAAGTTTATATATCAACGCAAAAAGGACAGCCGGTTCCCCTGCTGTCCTGAAAGCTTCAGAAATTTTTGAATACACCTGTTTTCCGGAATCATCTGCAATAATAGTCTGAAAATATCAACTATCTGCTGCATGCCCGGTATCACCCTTATGCTCTGGATAAATACTCCCTGGTGCGGGTATCAATCTTGATCACGTCGCCATTGTTGATAAAGATCGGGACCTTGATGGTCGCGCCAGTCTCCACGGTCGCCGGCTTGGTCACGTTGGTCGCGGTATTGCCCCGCACACCCGGCTCAGTATCGGTCACCTCCAGCTCCACAAAAAGCGGCGGCTCGATGGAAATCACCTTCTCCTTGAAGGAGCAGATCTTGCAGATCTCATTTTCCTTCACAAACTCCATGGCATCTCCCACAATCTCGCTGCTGTACTCGAACTGATCGTAGGTCTCCACATCCATAAAGCTGTACATATCGCCGTCCTTGAATAAGAACTGCATATCCTTCTTGTCAATACGGGCCAGAGGATATTTGTCGGAGGGGTTGAAGGTATCCTCCACCACACCACCGGAGATCACGTCCTTTAACTTGGTCCTCACAAACGGAGAGCCCTTGCCAGGCTTCACGTGCAAGAAGTCCAGAACCATATATACACTGTTTTTGTACTCAAAAGTAATACCTTTTCTGAAATCGCCTGCATTTATCATTGCTTTTCCTCCTGAAGTTGTAACAAATATTCCTCACTTAGTCTACACGATTACATGGGTTTTTTCAACTGTTTTTTTCATTTCTCATGGGTTTCTCACGGGTTTTGAGTGCGAATCATTTCCAGACACAGATCAATGGCGTCCAGATACCCCGTAAGACCTCTCCCGTAAATCTGGGCATCGCAGGCATCCTTTGTAACCGAATTCTGCCGGAAGGACTCTCTCTTCGTGATATCTGAAATATGAATCTCAATTTTGGGCACCGTAATGCTGGCCAGCGCATCCCGAATCGCGTAGCTGTAATGGGTGTATGCGCCCGGATTAATCACAATTCCCGACGTAGAATCAAAATAAGCCTCCTGAATTCTGTCTATAATGGCTCCCTCGTGATTCGACTGAAACACCTCAATCTCAGCGCCGGTTTCTTTGCCCTTACCTGCAATCAGATTCAAAAGATAATCATAGTCCTCATTTCCATAAATACTCTTCTCCCGGATTCCAAGGAAATTAAGATTAGGTCCGTTGATCACCAGCAGTTTCATGTCTGCCCTCCGTTTCACTTATGAAATCGTAAGCGCCAATAGAATTATGAATTCCACAGGCTCTTTTCTCCCTCTGTCCTGTACGCCTCCTGCAGCTCGCCGAGCAGACGCCTGATATCCCAGTCGTCCACTGACAGTATGTAATCCGCAGCCTCCGTATAAATGGGATCCCTCTCCCTGAGCATCTGCCGGATCCTCGCCGCCGGATCATCACACTGAAGTAATGGTCTGGTGGTATCCCCCTTCAGCCTCTCATAAATAGTCTCAGGCTCCGCCTTCAGATAAACTGTGACGCCCAGCTTCTTCATCAGCTCGCGGTTTTCCTGCCGAAGAGGCGTCCCTCCCCCCAGAGCCAGCACCCGGGGTTCCTTTTCCAGAAGCATGGCCTTCAGGCAATCCGTCTCTTTCCGCCTGAAATAAGCTTCCCCATGAGCAGCAAAAATTTCACTGACCGTCATTCCTTCCTTCTGCTCGATCCACCGGTCCGTGTCAATAAAGCACTGCTGCAGAGGGTAGCTGACAGCACAGCCTAAGGTGCTCTTGCCGCTGCCCATATATCCGATCAAAATCAAATGCGGTTTCATTCTACAGCCCCATCTCCTCCTTTAACCTCTGGCGCACCCTGTCCACAGCCTCAGAGCCGACCTCCATTCCGTTCCACAGCTCGTAGGCGATGACTCCCTGATAGAGCAGCATATTCAGCCCGTTGTATGCCCTGGCACCAGCCTGCCTGGCCAGACCCATAAACCTTGTCTCATAAGGATTGTAAACCAGATCAAAGGC
>JAJQID010000048.1 GCA_021199405.1 Lachnospiraceae bacterium | reverse complement strand
GAGTAAGTTCCACTTGTACCCCTTCAAAGTGGAAGTTAACTTTTCACTTCAGTCTAATAATCCCTCTTTGAAAATTTCTCCGAAGGACTTGATTTTTCTTAGCATTTTACATATACTGATATTGGATAGAGATATCCGCCGGTCATTACGGCCAGAATATAATGAACGTGTATGTTTAACCTCCGCAAGCGACGGGGTGCTTTACAGCGTAGAATATCGCTTACATGTACACAGAGCCTCCCGCAAGGTTGGCTCTGTTTTTGCAAAATAGGGAAATTGCTATGAGACTCGTCACGATAGACAAATCATTATTGGAAAAATACAGAGAAGACCCACAGGTGCTGTATAAAGATAAACGCCCCTATGTGCTTGTAATCCGACTTCAATACCATGGACAGAAACAGGATTTCGCCGTTCCAATCCGTTCTAACATACCAGCTGCGGCTCCAAAGAATCAGTACTTCGCCTTACCGCCTCGTCCTACAACCAAACCCAGAAACCGGCATGGCATCCATTACATAAAAATGTTTCCCGTCAACAAAAAATACCTCCGTCGGTATCGCACTGAGGGGAATGACTTTGCAATACTGATTCAGGACATCATCGACCGAAATGCTAAACAGATTATCACCGCCTGTCAGGAGTACCTGACCGCTTATGAAGCAGGTGAACGGCCAAGGTTTTCTACAGATATAGACCTGCTTCTCACAAAACTGAGAGAATAACGCAGGATTATTTTAAATTTAACTTTAATTTTTCCGAAAACCGCCCAGGCACCTGCAGGTATAACTTAAAATCTGCAGGTGCATTTTCTATAGTTCAACCAGTCTGCCGGCTTTGAAATAATAAATATTCTCCCGCTTATATCCATACTTTGAATCAACAACACTGATATGCGGCTCGAATGTAAAAAATGCCACATCTCCTAATCTGGCTTTATTTCCCTTTTCTATGTAAATACGATCATCCTTTGACCTCACAATGGAATGACCTAAATTTCCCATAAAATCCAGGTTGATATATCCACTATCCTCTATGACTTTATTCATGTAATCATAAAGTTCCTCAAAAGTTGTATTCTCCGTCACAAATTTTATCATTTCTGCATGGAGAAATTTTTCCATCAGAAGCCCACATTTCCATTCTTGGGTAATTACATTTTCTGTTTCTACGACCCGTCCATTCTCAACAATGATAGTTCTTGCATAGTCTCCCCATACATTAGAATTCTGTGGGCTTAAATCTATCGTAATAATATCATTATTCTCAATCCTTCTGTCACTGGTGTGATATTGCCTGCCGGAGACAGATGCAGCTGTTTCATCTCCTGCAAAAACAAAGGCGCCTATATCCCAATACCAAAAAGAATCCGCTCCCAGTTCCAGCATTTTCCTTTCGCAGAAATCCCTTATATCCAGCAGCTTCATGCCTGAATAAATATTTTTTCGAGCATAACGAATCGTTTCTTTTGCAATGTTCTGAACCTCAGTATATTCCATAATATCCCCATATGTCTTAATGAGCCCCTTTGCTAATGATATATTGCTAACCAGATATTTTTAGGCTCAATTTTTTCAAAGTATATCAAAACAACCACCTTAACACAACCGAAAATTTCGAAGTATTATATTTATCCCCGTGAACACGCATGCCCACGAGGATATCAATTTTTATAAAATATAGTCCGTCATACAGTCATACCAATGCACATAAGTCAGGCCGTTAACCATAATCCTCTCATTCTCCGGAAGCTGTTCACTCCAGAACTTCCCATAGTGGTCAATAGCCCAGTCATCCCGGTTAAATCGTCTCCAGAGAACTGTCCTGCCATTCCGGTCCAGATACTGCTCTGATACCACACCACTGTTATAGGTCTCAATATCCATCACACAGACAGTATCATAGCTTTTTCCATCGATTACAACGATATATCGACCCACAATATCCAGCAGGAAATCCTTCTTCCTGCTGGTAATCACCGATCCTTTTCTCAGAATATCTCTCTTCACGGACAAATTGGTCTCGTTGCCACAGTTATTCTCTCCGAAGCCCCAGTTTGCCATAAATTCATCTCCGTCCAGAAAGGTAATATAATTTTTGACATCACCGTCATTTCTGATGGTTGCAAGGTAACGGCAGTGAGTATCCGTCAGCTGCGCCACAAATATCCGGTCAGTCACATGCTCCTTGTCTGAATATGGAATCTCCCTTGCCGTCAGCTCTACTCCTTCAATGCCATGAATCTTCGCCTTTCCGGTCACCTTCATATCATAAATACAGTCGCATTTGCCGGAAGGAGAATCATATATTCCCCAGGAAATCTTTTCATTGAGCTTCGGCACCAGAAACCAGCCCATCAGCTCCTCCCATTTTACGGAAAATGGCTGCCCGCTGCTTTCCATAATCTTATATTCCGGCATAAATTCAGGTAATTTTTTCATTTCTTCTATTTCTCCTTTCTCTGCGACAGTGTGATATGGATACCTGTTTTTAAAATTCTTCTTTGCCGTGTAAAGTCGGCTCTTCACGGTTCCTACCGGAATACCAAGCTGCTTCGCAATTTCCGCCTGAGGCATTTCCTTCCAGAAATACAGATAAAGAATCTGTTTATCCTTATCTCCAAGTAAACTCAATGTTTCTTTTACTACAGATACCTCCGCAATTCCATATTTACTGTCAGATATCAGTTCCTTTTCCATCAGCTCATCAATGGGAATTTCCAGCTGAGTTGCTTTATTTCTGAAATAATCATTGCACTTATTTCTGGCGATGCTCAGCAGCCAGGCTTTGAAGGAAGCTCTGTCTCTCAATTGAGAAAATTTCTGGCAGGCTGTCAGATAAACCTCCTGCAGCACATCCTCAGCGTCCTCCCTGGACTGAATCTTAAATTTTACAAAACGCTCCACGGCAAATCCTTCCGCAGCCAGCAGCGTTTCAAAATCATCCACACCATCACCTTCCCTTTACATCCAAGAATGTAATTTTTTCTTTTTATAAAACCGGTTTCACTGATATAGACGTTTTCAAACCTTCAAAGGTTCATTTTTCATATATTTTCTAAAAAGTTAAATATTTTTCTTTATAAAGAAATGGGTGCCTCCCGACACCCATTCCATTGATCCTTAACTTTTAAATAATCGAATATCCAATTCCTTTCAGTTCAATTTCCTTCAACAGCCAATCTCCGTAATCCTCCACCAGAAGGAACGACCAGCTTTCCTCATTCTTCGGGCTTTGTATCGCCATGATCATGTCATCCCCTTCTTTGATCAGGACCACATCCTTATGATCGATGGAATTGACGCTGTCCGACGCAGTATAGCTTTCCATATAATAACGGACAAACACCGGCTCATCCTCTGTGTAGACTACAGTATCTCCTTCATTCAGCTGACCCTTCCATTCATCCACGCTCTCTATCAGCGAAAGATATTCTGAGCCATCAATATCTTCAAAACGTCTCGGAAACTGATACAGAATCTCAGAGATATGATAAGCTGCTCCCGGATTTTCTGAATAACTATAGCTGACACAGACGCCATAAGCACCCATCATGACTTCGTTTATCTGGTAATCGCCGTCCACATTATCATCTGCTGCCTCTGTCTGTTCGCTTCCTTCGGATATTTCAGAAGAATTCCGGCAGGAACAGAGCACAAGCATCATAACTACACAAAGAAACAAAACCAGTTTTTTCTTCACGTTAAAAATCCCCTCATTCGTTGTCTTTAAAACTGTTTACCTTTTTATATGGAATGCTCTGTTACTCCTCAAAGTCCGTCTCTTCCGATCTCTCCTCCGGCTCGTAATCCAGATCACTGCCCTCAGAAATTTCCTCCTCGGAATCTTCGAAATTCTCTGAACTACTCTCTTCCTCCACAGTTCGTCTGATTTTCGTCATCTGCGCAACGCTGACGCCCTCATCCAGATTCATCAGCTTCACACCAGAGGTGATCCTTCCCATGGTAGAAATATCGCTGACTCTGATCTGAATAATCACGCCATCCGTGGTGATCATCATGATCTCATCATCATCATTCACCGCCATGCTCCCCATGACGTCGCCGGTCTTTTCTGTGATCTTATAGCACTTCACACCCTTGCCGCCCCGGTTCTGGGCACTGAACATATTCATATCGGTCAGTTTACCCATACCCTTTTCAGAAGCGATCAGAAGCTTTTCTCCCATCTCGTCAGTCTGCATACCGACCACTTCGTCGCCTTCATTCAGACGAATACCGGTAACTCCCATGGAATCTCTTCCGGTGGCTCTTACATCAGACTGCTGAAAGCGAATACACATGCCCTTCTTTGTCACCAGCATAATGTGAGTGTCCTCATTGACCACACCTACACCGATCAACTCGTCACCCTCTCTCAGGTTAATGGCAATCAGGCCTCTCTTTCTGATGTTATTGTAGGCGGTCACCGGCGTCTTTTTCACAAGACCATTCTTTGTCGCCATAATCAACTGATATTTATCATTGTACTCATCTACCGGCACAATGGCGGAAATTTTTTCTTCCGGACCAAGCTGCAGCAAATTGACAATGGCAGTTCCCCTGGCAGTTCTGCCGGCTTCCGGAATTTCGTAGGTCTTCATCTTGTAGACGCGGCCAAAATTGGTATACATCATCAGGTCGCTGTGAGTGGTGGTCATGACCAGATTGACAATATAATCATCCTCGATGGTCTGCATACCCCTGATTCCGCGGCCTCCCCGATTCTGTGCCCTGAAATTGTCCATGGTCATACGCTTCACGTAACCAAGATTGGTCATGGCAAGCACTGTATCATTTAAAGGCACAAAGTCCTCAGTATTAAATTCTGAGTCATCAAACACCACCTTCGTGCGGCGGTCATCCCCATATTTCTCCGCGATAGTGCTGATTTCCTGTTTAATCACGCCATAAAGCAGCTTTTTGTCAGAGAGGAGCCCTTTAAAATAAGAAATCTTATTCTGCAGATCCTCATGCTCACTCTCCAGCTTGTCCCTTTCCAGACCGGTCAGAGCCCGCAAACGCATATCTACAATGGCCTGAGCCTGCGCATCGCTGAAACCAAATCTTTCAATCAGACGCGCCTTCGCTGCGCCCACATTTTCACTGCTACGAATAATATTGATCACTTCATCAATATAATCCAGCGCCATTAAAAGACCCTGTAAAATATGGTCTCTCTCCTCCGCCTTATTTAAGTCATATTTTGTACGGCGGGTAACCACATCCTCCTGATGCTTTAAATATACCTGGAGCATTTCCAGCAGATTCATAACCTTGGGCTGATTATTGTCCGTCAATGCCAGCATAATCACGCCGAAGGTATCCTGCAGCTGCGTATGCCTGTACAGCTGATTTAAAATCACGTTGGCATTGGCGTCCTTGCGCACCTCAATGACAACACGAATCCCTTCTCTGTTGGACTCATCCCTGATGGCAGTGATGCCCTCGATCCTTTTCATCTTCACCAGATCAGCCATCTTTACAATCAGATTGGCCTTATTGACCATATAAGGAAGCTCAGTCACAATAATCTGGCTCTTGCCGCTGGGCATGGTCTCAATCTCTGTCACCGCGCGAACCTTCAGCTTGGCGCGGCCGGTACGATATGCCTGCTCAATTCCTCTGGTACCCAGAATGGTGGCTCCCGTTGGAAAATCCGGCGCCTTGACAATCTGTAAGACCTCCTCGATCGTGGTCTTTCTGTCCTCCTGCACAAAATTGTCAATGATTTTTACCACTGCGTTGACCACCTCCCGCAGATTGTGGGGAGGAATATTGGTGGCCATACCTACCGCGATACCGGTAGCACCATTGACCAGCAGATTGGGATAACGGCTGGGAAGCACCACAGGCTCCTTCTCCGTATCGTCAAAGTTAGGCACAAAGTCTACAGTGTCCTTGTTGATATCCGCCAGCATTTCCATGGAAATTTTGGACAGACGGGCTTCCGTGTAACGCATGGCCGCCGCGCCGTCCCCATCCATGGAACCAAAATTACCGTGGCCATCCACCAGAATATAACGCATATTCCAGTCCTGAGCCATATTAACCAACGCGCCATAAATGGAGGAATCTCCATGAGGATGATATTTACCCATAGTATCGCCTACAATACGGGCGCTCTTTCTGTGAGGCTTGTCAGGACCGTTATTCAGCTCGATCATGGAATAAAGGATACGCCGCTGCACCGGCTTTAAACCATCCCGTACATCCGGCAGAGCCCGCGCCGCGATGACGCTCATGGCATAGTCGATGTAGCTGGTTTCCATGGTCTTTTTTAGATCCACCTCATGTATTCTGTCAAAAATCTGATCGTCCATGTATGATTCCTTCCATTATCTGTACAAAGCGGGATTTCTTTAAACTGAGCGTGAAAATATAAACTATTTTGTGATTTCTGTGATATGGCTTATATTTTTATGCGCAGCTTATCTGTCTAAGTGATGTCCAGGTTTTTCACAAACTTCGCGTTTGCCTCAATAAACTCTCTTCTCGGTTCCACCTTATCCCCCATCAGAGTCGTGAAAATCAGGTCAATCTCCGACTCCGTATCCTCCTGCATATGAACCTTCAGCAGAATTCGGTTTTCCGGATCCATGGTAGTCTCCCAGAGCTGATCCGCGTCCATCTCACCCAGACCTTTATAACGCTGAATCTTATTGTTCTGGTCTCTGCCGATCTCCTCCATGATGCTGTTCATCTCTTCCTCAGAGTAGGCATACCAGACCTTTTTATTCTTTTCAATCTTGTACAGCGGCGGCTGTGCCAGATATACATGCCCCTGCTTGATTAACTCCGGCATAAAACGATACAGGAAGGTCAGCAGAAGGGTGGCGATATGCGCCCCATCCACATCCGCATCCGTCATCAGGATAATCTTGTCATAGCGAAGCTTCGTAATATCAAAATCCTCATGAATTCCTGTGCCGAAGGCGGTGATCATGGCTCTGATCTCAGCGTTTCCGTATATTCTGTCAAGTCTGGCCTTCTCCACATTCAGAATTTTGCCGCGGAGAGGCAGAATGGCCTGTGTGGCCCGGTTTCTGGCGCTCTTGGCGCTGCCGCCGGCGCTGTCTCCCTCCACAATATAGATCTCACAGTTGGCCGGATCCTTGTCACTGCAGTCCGCCAGCTTTCCGGGCAGAGAAAAACCGTCCAGAGCAGTCTTTCTGCGGGTCAGGTCTCTGGCTTTTCTTGCTGACTCTCTGGCACGCTGTGCCAGCAGAGATTTCTCACAGATGGTCTTGGCCACCGCAGGATTCTGTTCCAGAAAATATTTCAGCTGCTCGGACACGATGCTGTCCACCGCGCTTCTGGCTTCCACATTTCCCAATTTCTGCTTGGTCTGACCCTCAAACTGGGGATCTTCAATCTTCACACTGATGATGGCGGTCAGACCCTCTCTGATATCCTCACCGGACAAATTGGCCTCGCTGTCCTTCAACAGCTTATTTCCTCTGGCATAGTCATTAAAGGTTTTCGTCAGGGCATTCTTAAAGCCTACCAGATGCATTCCGCCCTCGGGAGTATTGATATTATTGACAAAGCTGTAAATACTCTCCGTATAGGAATCATTGTGCTGCATGGCGACCTCTACATAGACGCCGTTTCTGGTTCCCTCGAAATAAATCACATTTTCGTAAAGTCCGTCCTTACTCTTATTCAGGTAAGTGACAAACTCCTTGATACCGCCCTCATAATAAAACTCAGACCTTCTTAATTTCGGAGCCTTTTTTTCAGAAGCTTCATCCTCCGATTCATCAGCATTATCTGCCTTTCCGGATTCTTCTTCTGAAACCGAAGCATCTCCAATTTCCGTAGAAACAATCTCCCCGGCCTCGCCGCGAAGCTCCGCATCCTCATTGGCCCGTTCCAGAAGCTCCTCCAGCTTTTCTTCCTTTGCCGCTTCGGGAAGCTCCTTTTCCTCCTCGGTGCGCTGATCAATCAGAATAATACGCAGCCCCTTGGTCAGAAATGCTATTTCTCTCAGACGCTGCTTCAACACATCATACTCAAAAACCGTCGTCTCCGTAAAAATCGTGGCGTCCGGCTTAAAAGTGACAGTGGTACCGGTTCTGTTAACATCGCATGTGCCCACTTCCTTCAGAGGATAACATACATTTCCTCTCTCATAGCGCTGCTGATATACCTTTCCGCCGCTGTAAATCTTTACCTCCAGCCAGTCGGAAAGAGCGTTTACCACACTGGCGCCCACACCGTGAAGTCCTCCGGAAACCTTATATCCGCCGCCGCCGAATTTGCCGCCCGCGTGCAGCACAGTGAATACAACTTCTACTGCCGGAATCCCGGCTTTATGATTGATCCCGATGGGAATTCCGCGGCCATTGTCTGAAACCGTCACCGAATTATCCTCGTTGATCACGACCTCAATCCGGTCACAGGCTCCCGCCAGCGCCTCATCCACAGAATTATCCACAATCTCATAAACCAGATGATGCAGCCCCCTGCTGGATGTGGTTCCTATATACATACCGGGCCTCTTCCTTACTGCCTCAAGACCCTCCAAAATCTGAATTTGATCCGCACCGTATTCAGCACTCATAAATGATGATTTTCCTTTCTCAGATGATTCCAATATCCAGCACTAAAGAATTTTCGTCATTCTTCACAGTATGTCATCCGTTGTCACATAAAACTTTTTAAACACGGACCTTTTCTTAACTTTTGGTACTAACCTTTCCATTCGCAACCTTAAATATCTGATCCACCTCAAACCTCCTGTTGATAAACTCCTCTAGTCCGGTACAGGTGATAATCGTCTGCGTCTCCCCAATACTCTCCAGCAGATAATTCTGCCGGCTGCTGTCCAGCTCCGATAAAACATCATCCAGCAGAAGCACCGGCGTATCCTGTGAAACCTTCTTCACAAGCTCTATTTCCGATAATTTCAGGGCCAATGCCGCTGTCCGCTGCTGTCCCTGAGAACCATACCTCCTGATATCACAGCTGTCAATGGAAAAAATACAATCGTCCTTGTGAGGCCCCACGCAGGTCTGCTTCAGCTTCAGATCCCTCTCCCGGCTCTCTCTCAGCTTTTTTTCAAAAAAATCAGCTCTTACATCCGGCTCATATCCAAGATACAGATTTTCCTTCCCCCCGGAAAGATTTCTGTGAATTCCATGAATAATGCCGTCGAGCTCAAGGATAAACCTCTCTCGTCTCTCAATCACTCTGCAGCCATAACGCACAAGCTGCTCATCCCATACATCCAGAGAAGCGTACAGGCTGTTATCATAGTACAGA
>JAJQID010000183.1 GCA_021199405.1 Lachnospiraceae bacterium | reverse complement strand
CTGCATGAATGGACTGTTTTTTCGGTTCCTTGTCTGCCTGCAAAAAAACATAAAAAAGTGGGGAGTTTTGAGATAAAAGCCTTGAAATCCCCTTTTTTTTGTGCTACGATAACTTATCGTGATGTAAAATCATTTCCTTGCTCTTGCCGTCAGGCAAGGGCCAGAGACCAAAAGGAGGTAAAAGCGATGACAAAGTATGAATTGTGTGTTGTTGTCAGTGCAAAGATCGAAGATGAAGAGAGAACCAATACCATTGAGAAGGTAAAGGCTCTGATCGAGAGATTCGGTGGCGTCATTACTGAGATCGACGACTGGGGCAAGAGAAGACTTGCCTATGAGATCGACAAGTCCAGAGAAGGCTACTACTCTTTCATTCGTTTTGATGCTGAGACCACTGCTCCTGCTGAGATCGAGAGCCGTGTCCGCATCATGGATCACGTGATCAGATATCTGATCGTTAAGCAGGAAGCTTAATAGAAAGAGAGATTTTTGTATGAACAAAGTAATTCTTATGGGACGTCTCACCAGAGATCCGGAGGTTCGTTATTCCCAGGGCGCAAGCCAGACGGCGGTTGCCCGTTTTTCCATTGCCGTGGACAGAAGGTTCAAGCGCGAGGGAGAACCGGAGGCAGATTTCTTCAACTGCACTGCATTTGGCCGGCAGGCAGAATTTGTGGAGAAGTATCTGCACAAGGGCACCAAGATGTTAGTGACCGGCAGAATTCAGAATGACAATTATACCAACAAGGACGGACAGATGGTTTACAGTGTCCGCGTGATGGTAGATGAGCTGGAGTTTGCTGAGAGCAAGAATGCATCAGGCGGCGGCCAGGGCGGATATGACGGCGGTTTTAACAACGGAGGCTTCAATAATAATGGAGGCTACAGTGCGCCGGCAGGCAATACCGGGCGCAGCAATCCGCTGAGCGACGGTTTCATGAATATTCCGGATGGGATTGACGAGGAATTACCTTTCGCCTGATAGCAGGGAAATCCCGTGGATCAGGGTATGAATTGACAATGACAGGGAGGCAATGAAAATGGCTTATAATAAGACAGATAAGGCTGACGCTCCGCTGAAGAGAAAAGGCGGAATCCGCAGAAGGAAAAAGGTTTGCGTATTTTGCGGCAAGGATAATGTAATTGATTACAAGGATACCAACAAGCTGAAGAGATACGTGTCTGAGAGGGGCAAGATCCTTCCCAGAAGAATCACAGGCAACTGTGCGAAGCATCAGAGACGTCTGACAACGGCGATCAAGCGTGCGCGTCACGTTGCGTTAATGCCATACGTAGCTGATTAGGCCCGATGGGGTCGCAGGCTGTGCGATGTGTTTCCGGCACAGGATATTGCAGAGCAAAAAGACCAATAGACATTTGTTTATTGGTCTTTTCTTTTAAAAAATCCAGGGGGCCGACAGTTGGCTGATGACAGATGCCGGCGGTCCGGAAGCCGGGTGATTTTACTGCTCTGGTGCGGAAATACAGATAAAACGTATAAAAATCCGTTCTTCGGGGGAATACTGGTTTTTAGTGAACGAAAAAAGTCTGGCGTTTACTATAAGGTATGGCCTGGGGGAATCATGGATTTAAGGGAAGTAAAAGGGGATTTACGGGAAAGGGACGATTTGTTTGTCCTGGAGGTGGAGATGCCCGGCTTTGAGCGGGAGCAGATTTCGGCCTGCACCAATGACGGCTACCTGATCGTCACTGCGCAGAGGCAGGATATGGAGGAGCCTTTCCGCAGGGCGTTTTACATTGGGAAGGGCGTGGCCGGGGAACAGATCAGAGCTGCCTACAGGAACAATACACTGAAAATTATGATGCCCAAGCAGGAGGAGAGCGGAGAAGTGCAGCGCCATTTTATCCTGATTGAATAGAAACCCTCTGAGAGGATATCCGGTTGGTTTTTAGTCGAACAGGAGATATGGTGTATCAAATGGAAATGCAAATTCTGCGCAATATTGAGCGCTGCCTGGGAGAAAAGCACGACAGAGGTGAGCATGTTTGGAAGAAAGAATGGCTGCCGGTACTTTATTGACAGTGAGAATGTCAATGAGGTATGGGTCAATATATTAAATATTTTAAAACCGGAGGATATTATTTTCCTGTTTTATACAGACAACAGCGCCCATATCAGCTGCGCAAGAGCGGTGGAGCTGATCAATATCGGCGCGAAGAGGATAAAGGGGATTCGCTGCAAGGAGGGAAATAACGGACTGGATTTTCAGATGGTCACGCAGCTCGGAGCGGTGATTTCCAAAGAGCCCAAATGTGAATACATACTTGTATCCAACGATAACGGGTTCGACGCGGTGGTCAGCTACTGGAAGCAGAAGGGCTATAATATCCGAAGAGAAAAAAGCAGCTATTGTGTATCGCTGCAGATACCTGACCCCAATAAGCCGGTGCAGAAGCCGCAGAAGAAACCGACGGGAAGGCAGAATTATTATAATAATAACAGAAACGGAAACCGTCAGCGAATTGAAAATAAGAAGGACTATAAAAAGCCACAGCCCAAGCTGGAAGACAAAAAACAGTACCAGCCTGACAGTAAAAAGGTGGTAGATCTGGAGGAAAAGAAGGCCAGAAAGTCGGAAAGCGGTAACCGGAAGGAAACAGCCCGTTCAACAGAAGCCTCGGAAACGCTGATACAGAAGGCGGTTCCGGAGAAAAAATATGGCGACAGGAAAAATGATCCGAAAAATGGGACTGCGAAGCGGGAAAAGGTGACTGCAGAACCGGAACCGGCCGCAGCGGAGCCGGAGGCGCTGGAGATGGAAGCGATCCTGCAGGAGCTGAAAGCGGTGGTGCCGGAATCGAAGGAATCTGTGCCGGAGCAGGAGATGGTCACGGATGATCAGAGTACCGTTACGCCGGAGCGGGGAACGGCCACAGACGTGCAGAGTATGATGAAACCGCTGCGGGAGGCGGAGGAAGAAAACGCGGAAAGGCACGATGAGGATTTTGAGCCGATGGAGACGCCATTGATGATTCCGGGAACTGCCACAGTGGCGGACGGCAGCAGAGTTATTGATACCATGTATTGTCTGCAGGGCCTGTGTTCCTTAATTCCGCGCAAAAATATGGCGCTGTTCCACAATGCGCTGACCTGTATTTTTGAGCAGAAGGACGGGGATGAAATTTACGCGGCAGTAAAGACCCGCCCGGAGCTTCATACTCAGCTCTGGAGCCGCTATGAGCAGGATCGTGAGGAAAGAATTCGAAAATATATCCGGCTGCTGCTGGATATCAGCGATTATGAGATTCAGGACACAGATCTTTTGTACCAGGTATATCGGGAATCCTATGACGGCAGTCTGCAGGGACTGAATATCGGAATCATGAAAGCATTCGGCGATGAGACCGGCGTCAGGTACTATCGCCTGCTGAGAAAGCATATCAATGTACTGACAAAGCTGTAAGACATGGAAAAGTATGTGATTTGCGGCAGGAGGAGACGGCTTCTGACTGTGGCCATGGAGATTTTTACGGATGAAATTTGATCAGAAAAAAATACGGCTGTTTGCCCACGTACTGACAGGGATTTATTTTGCGGCCTGTGTCTGGCTGTATTATCAGCAGTCTGTGGCAGTTCTGGACGAGAGCCTGGCCAATATCCCCTATCAGTCAGATCTGCCGCTTCATATCAGCATGGTTATCGAGGATGGCTGGTACTACAGCTTCACAGCTTATGTGTACCGGCTGTTGTACTGGCTTTGCGCGGGAAGCACCATCGGCATTGCCGTCTTTCTGGCGGCAGTGACGGCGGCTACCGTGTATATGACGGAGCTTCTGGTGTGTCGGCTGTGGAAAAGACCGGCGGACGGCGTCACGCTGTTGCTTTCCCTGAGCCTGAATTTTGTGATGCCTGTGTATCTGTCCTTTGTGGGGGAGTTTCGTTACGTCAGCTACCAGTCCGGAAATATATGGCATAATTCTACTTATTTATGTATGCGCCTGATGGCGCTGGCCACGCTTTTATATTATTTTAAGCTGGAGGAGACATACCGTGAGGGCATATCCGCCCGGGAGTGGCTGACGTTCGCCCTGCTGAATGTGGTCTGTACGGGGATTAAGCCCAGCTTTCTTCTGGTGTATTCTCCTATTGTGGGCTTGTTTTTACTGGCGGATGTAATCCGCAAGACACCCTGGAAGCGGGTGCTCACGTTCGGCTCTGCCCTGCTTCCCAGCGGTCTGGTGCTTCTGTGGCAGAATCAGGTGCTGTTTGGGGAGGATACGGGGAATGGCATCAGCTTTCAGCCCTGGTATACCTTTTCTCTGCACGCTTCTATTGTAAAAGGGGCGGCGGTGTGTTCTGTGCTGTTCTGTGTTCTGGTGGTTCTGGTAAAATTCCGGGAGCTTGTCCGGGAGAGGAGCAGTATTTTTATTCTTCTGATGAGCATTCTGGGCTTTCTGGAGGCGGTCTGTCTGGTGGAGAGCGGTTCCCGGTCTGTGGACGGAAATTTTCTCTGGGGATACAGCTTCTGTATTTTTGTGCTCTTTGCTCTCTGTGCGGTGAAATGGCTGCAGGTGGGGAAAGGCCGGGTACAGGGAGCGGTAAAGCTTTTGCTTTCCGCGGTCTATGCCTGGCATTTGTACTGTGGTCTGTATTTTTTTATGAACCTGGTGACGGGCGCAAGCTACTGGATGAGATAACGGAGTGTAAAGAGATTGACGAAGAAAACTGCCGGAAACGGAAGGCAAGGAAAAATGAAGTCTTTTTTTAAAAAGCTTGTTCCAGTTTTGCTGACGATACTGATTCTGGTCGGGCTTATCTATGAGGTGAGTGTGCCGGTCCAAAGCGGGTATTATCAGTATTTGAAAAATAAAGGCGCGGCATATGCGGAGGGCATCAAAATCGGCGTGCTGGGAGACAGCATCTGGGGCAATGTGAAGGACGAGACCGGTATCGCGGCCATTATAGAGCAGGAGCTGGGGGTGGAAATTTACAACTGCGCCATCGGCGGAACCCAGGCTTCGTACAGCGGATGGAGCGATGAAAAACCGGATCAGTCGCTGATGGTGATCACCGATCAGGTGATTTACGGGAAGGCGCCTTACGAGGACAGCAGCGTGGATCAGAGCTATCTGGAGACTGACTGGCAGGAGATGGATTATATTTTCTTTTCCTACGGGCTGAACGATTATTTTGCCGGGGTTGCCAGTCGGGGAGAGGATCCATACGCCACAAATACTTATGCCGGCGCAATCCGGACTGCTCTGGAGGCGTGGAGGGAGTATGCGCCTCAGGCGATCTTTGTGCTCTGCGCACAGAATTTCTCTCAGCTGTATTCATATGGGAAGGTGGTGGATGACAGCGATACTCTGGACTACGGGGGAGGTACGGGTCTGGAGTATGTGGAGGCGTTGTGCCAGATCGCACAGGAGTATGAGAATGTGATTTTTATCAATATTTATGATGACGTTCACATCGATATGAGCAACTGTACGCTTATGCTGGAGGATGGGACTCATTTTACAGCCTATGGCAGAGAAATTTACGCGAAGAATGTGGTAAAGTATCTGGCAAAGGATTTGATTGCAAAGTATGGGTGAGTGGTGGTATAATTCCCAAAAAGGAGGGTATTTCATATGATTCTGGATTTGTTTAAACTGGATGGTAAGGTTGCGGTAGTCACCGGAGCCAACACGGGGCTTGGCCAGGGTATGAGCGTGGCGTTAGCGCAGGCGGGCGCCAGGGTCGTGGGCGTGGCGCGGCGTTCCTGTGCGGATACGCAGGCAAGGATCGAGGAGTTTGGCGGTTCCTTTACGGAGGTCATCTGCGATATTTCTCAGATGGAGTCCATTCCGAAGATTTTAAACGGAGCTCTGGAAGCCTATGGCAGAGTGGATATTCTTGTCAATAACGCCGGCGTGATTATTCGCAATGATGCCATTGATTATACCGAGGAGGACTGGGATAAGGTAGTTACGCTCAATGAGAAGATTGTATATTTCCTGAGCCAGGCCTTTGCAAAGCAGTACATAGCCCAGGGAGACGGGGGCAAGATTATCAGCGTCGCTTCCATGCTTTCCTATCAGGGCGGTATCCGGGTACCCTCCTATGCGGCGTCCAAGTCTGCGGTTATGGGCATGACCAAGGCCATGGCCAATGAATGGGCAAAATACGGCATTAACGTCAATGCCATCGCCCCCGGATATATGGCTACCAACAATACGGCTCAGCTGCGGGGAGACGCTGACAGGAGCGAAGCGATTCTGGATCGGATTCCTGCACAGCGGTGGGGAACCCCGGAGGATATGATGGGCGCGGTCGTATACCTGGCTTCAGCCGCTTCAGAGTATGTGAACGGTTTCACCCTCGCGGTGGACGGCGGCTGGCTGGCAAGGTAACTGAGGAGAAGATATACCGGATATGAAAAAAGTCAGTAAAAGAAAAGCAAAGAGGATTGCTTCCGCGGCGATCTGTATTATTATTGTAGCGGCCATGCTGCTTTCACTTGTGGTGTCCTTTTTATAGGGAGAAGCAGTAAAGGGGCATGGTGGATTCCGGGAAAGCTTCATTTATATACCGGAGTTCAGGAGATGTTTTGCCGGATGGTAATGAGGAGAAGTGTGAATGAAAAAATTCCGAAAGTGTTGGAAGTGGATAGCTGTGATGGCGCTTGCGGGGATCTGTCTTGTGTCATTGCAGGGAACTGTGAGGGCACAGGAGGTGGATACAGCACCTACAGGCGTTTATGTCGACAGTGTTGACATTTCGGGAATGACGCTGGAGCAGGCTGCAGGCGCCGTGGAGGAATATGTGGATGACCTTCTGCGGACGGAGCTTGTGCTTCGCTATACGGCGGAGGGAAGTACCGTGGCGGAGATTACCGCTACCGCCGCTCAGCTTGGAGGCTGCTGGAGCAATACAAAGATCGTAGCGGAGGCTGTATCCGCAGGAAAGAGCGGCAATGTAGTGGAGCGCTATAAGACGCTGAAGGATCTGGAACGCACCAATAAGGTGTATGAAGTGGAAATCAGCTTTGACCAGACGGCGGTTCAGGAGTTTATAGAGCAAAACTGTACGATTTATGATCAGTCCGCGGTCAATTATTCTCTGACCCGCAGCGGCGGCTCCTTCCAGGTTGTGGCAGGCTGCGCAGGTTACGCGGTGGATGTGGAAGGATCGGCGGCGAATATTGCAGCTTTGCTGAATGGAGGCTGGGATAAAACCGCGTGCGCTCTGGAGCTGACCGTAGAGGTAGAGGAGCCGCAGGGGTCCGCCGAGGAGCTTGCAAAAGTGCAGGACGTGATCGGCACTTATTCCACCAGCTTTTCCGGGGCAACCTCAGCCAAAATTGCCAATATTACAAATGGAGCCAGACTGATCAATGGCGTGACGGTCTATCCGGGAGAAGAGTTTTCCTTTGACTCCTATTCTTCCCCTTATACTACGGACAATGGCTTTGTAACCGGAAAGGCATACGAGGCCGGCAAGGTGGTGGACAGCGTAGGCGGAGGAATCTGTCAGGTTTCCTCTACGCTCTATAACGCGGTGCTGAGGGCAGAACTGGAGGTCTCCATGCGCTATAATCATTCCATGATTGTGGGCTATGTGCCAATTTCCGCAGACGCCACGCTGGCGGAATCCTCCGGCAAGGATTTTCGGTTTATCAATGATACGGATACGCCGATTTATATTGAAGCGTATGTCAGCGGCACTACCCTTACGGTGAATATTTACGGGGAGGAGACAAGAGCCTCCAACCGCACGGTGGACTTTGAAAGCGTGATTCTGGAGACCATCGATCCGGGGGCGGATGTGATCTATACGGATGCTTCCCAGCCGATAGGCTATGTAACGACCAGCAGCGCTTATACAGGTTATAAGGCGCAGCTGTGGAAGGTGGTCTATGTGGACGGAGTGGAGCAGAGTCGAACTCAGGTGAACAGCAGTACCTACATGGCTGTGGCAAGAACAGCGACCTTTGGAACGGCCACCTCCGATGAAAGTCAGGCAGCGGCCATGAATGAGGCCCTGGCTACCGGGAGCATTGATTATGTGAAGAGCGTGGTAAATTCACTGCTGGCAGCGGGAACGACCACTGAGACCACAGAGGCAACAACGGAGACCCCGGCAGCGGAGGATACGACAGTGCAGGACACGACGGACGCGGCTGAGTAAGAGAAAAGATATAGTGGAAAAAGAAGAGGACTTATCAAAGGAAGAGAACTCCTGCCGGGATAGGCACGGAACCGTAAATTGTTCCGAAAAAAAGGTCAGTCCCGGTATGAGCATTGTGATGAGCCGCTGGATTGGTCTGCAGGGGACGTCCCGGATCGTGCGGGAGCACAGGAAGGAGGTGTCCGCGCGGCTGCCGGTCAGAATGATTCAGCAGATGGAGACTTTCGGGGATGCACTGCCCATGTCCGTGGAGGCGGAGATTGCGGCTCATTTTGATGTATGTGATATGCGTGAAATCCGGACTGGCGGAATCTGGCGCGGGCTCTGGAAACTGGCGGAGGATCATGAGGTTGGACTGACTGTGCAGCTGTGGAGCATACCGGTCAGGCAGGAGACCATAGAGGTCTGTGAGATATTCGGACTGAATCCCTATGAGCTTTTGTCGGGAAATGCTTTCCTGATGGTAACTGACCGGGGGGAGGCGCTGGCGGCAGCGCTTGAGAAAGCAGGAATTCACGGGGCGGTCATTGGACAGATTACGGATTCCCATGATCGGATTGTGCTGCACCGTACTTCTCAGGGGATGAAAAAGAGATATCTGAACAGGCCGGGAGCCGATGAGATTGAAAAGCTGTGATTTCAACGGATACAGCGCAGGAGCTTTCACAGGGTGTATCTGTGGCTGCAGCGCGGGAATTTTTGGCGGACATATTGGATTGGGAGTATAAGGCGCAGATTCGTTTGTTGAAACAGAGAGTGAGGAAACGGGCAATGAGAGAGGAATTGCTGAGCATTATCGAAAAAAACAGCCGCATCGACACGAAGGAGCTGGCTGTGATTTTGGGTGTGGAGGAAATAGATGTCATCAACGAGATGGCAGCTATGGAGGCAGAGGGCCTGATCTGTGGTTACCATACGCTGATCAACTGGGATAAAACCTCAAGAGAACGGGTGTCCGCGCTGATTGAGGTGCGGGTGACGCCCCAGCGGGGACAGGGCTTCGACAGTGTAGCGGAGCGGATTTACAGATATCCGGAGGTTCACGCGGTGTATCTGATCAGCGGCGGCTATGACCTGCTGGTTACTCTGGAGGGCAAGACTCTGAAGGAGGTTTCCGCGTTTGTCTCCCAGAAGCTGTCTACCCTGGACAGTGTGCTGAGCACGGCCACTCATTTTATTCTGAAA
>JAJQID010000106.1 GCA_021199405.1 Lachnospiraceae bacterium | reverse complement strand
AAAAGCTTCGCGTCCAAATAGATGAATGTAAACGCTGTCAGATATGTCAGCCTGGAAATACAAAAAGGGGAGATTTTCGGCATCATAGGCTTTTCCGGAGCAGGAAAATCCACGTTGATCCGATGTATGAATCTCCTGGAACGCCCGACGGATGGCAGCGTTTTTTTTCAGGGAGTCAATCTCTGCGAAGTGAGCAATCAAAAGCTGCGGGAAGCGAGACAGAAAATGGGGATGATCTTCCAGCAATTCAATTTGCTGGAGCAGAGAAATGTGTGTGAGAACATCTGTTATCCGCTGGAAATTGCGGGAGTGAATAAAAAAGAGAGAAAACCAAGGATTGAGGAGCTGCTGGAGCTGGTGGATCTGACAGAAAAGGCGAAGGCCTATCCGTCTCAGCTGTCCGGCGGACAAAAACAGCGGGTGGCCATTGCCAGAGCACTCGCCACAGATCCGGAAGTGATTCTCTGCGATGAGGCAACCAGCGCTCTGGATCCGATTACTACGAAATCCATTCTGGATTTATTAAAAAAGATCAATGAAACCAGGGGTGTGACCATAGTGATCATTACCCATGAAATGAAAGTGGCTGAACAGATCTGCGACCGTGTGGGAGTCATGAATCAGGGGGAGCTGGTGGAACTGGGCCGGGTCCGGGAAATCTTTTTACACCCGAAATCAGATACAGCGCGGAAGATGATCCTTTCCGGAGGAGGAATACAGGCGCTGGCACTTCCGCAGAGATGCTTAAGAATTGCTTTTGACGGATTTTCTTCCTCTGTACCACTGATTTCACAGCTGACCCTTTATACAGGAGAAATGATCAATATTCTGGGAGCCAATACAGAGAACATAGGCGGAAAAGCATACGGGCAGATTGTGATTGAACTGCCCCAAAACGCGGAAACGCTTTATAAGATCGAAAGTTTTCTGGATGAGAGAGGGATTCATTATGAGGAAGGAGGCGGAGTGGCATGAGCGCAAATCTGATTCAGCTTTTCTGGGAAGGAATACAGGAAACCTTGTACATGGTGCTGCTGTCCATGCTGATCTCGTACCTGATCGGAACGCCGTTGGGTGTGGTCCTGTATGTGACCGACGGAAACGGGATCTGTAAAAATACCGTGGTCAATACGGTGGTGGGCGCGGTGGTCAATATGATCCGCTCCATTCCGTTCCTGATCCTGCTGGTAGCCATTCTTCCATTCACAAGGCTTGTGGTTGGGACGACCATCGGAGCGAAGGCCACGATTGTGCCCCTGGTGGCGGCGGCCTCGCCTTATGTGGCGAGAATGGTGGAGTCTTCTTTAAAAGAGGTGGACGCTGGTGTCATTGAGGCGGCCCAGGCAATGGGATCTTCGACACTGCAGATTATCAGCAAGGTGATCCTGCCGGAGGCAAAGCCATCGTTGTTAGTAGGGGTGACCATATCCTTTGCCACAATCCTGGGGTATTCTGCCATGGCCGGTTTCTGCGGAGGCGGAGGACTGGGGGCTATCGCGGTGAATTACGGATATTACCGTTATGACAATGAGACTATGCTGGTTACGGTAGTGCTGCTGGTGCTGATTGTGCAGTTTTTTCAGGAAATTGGTTCCAGACTGGTAAAAAGAATCGATAAAAGAATCAAATAAAAGCAAAACAGGCAAAATCGCCGAAGGCTTTTCAGATGGAGTCAGATCGGCGAAGAGCCTGAAAGGAAAAGGAGATATATGATTATGAAAAAGAGAGTTGTATCGTTACTGCTGGCACTGACATTGACGGGAGCGCTGATTTCCGGCTGCTCCGGCGCTTCCTCTTCTGCGGAGTCATCATCCGAAGCGGAGGTGACCGAGGCGGAGACCGAAGAGGAAGAAGGGGACGAGGCCGATGCGGAGGCAAGTGAGGAAGCTACGGAACTGGAGCCTTTGATCGTAGGCGCTGTAGTGACTCCGCATGCGGAAATCTTGGAGTATATCCGGGATGATCTGGCTGAGGCGGGCTATGACCTGCAGATTGTGGAGTACAATGACTATGTACTGCCCAACACCGCTCTGGAGGCAGGCGATCTGGATGCCAATTATTTTCAGCATGTGCCCTATCTGGAAAATTTCAATGAAGAGAATGGCACGCATATTGTAGCAGTGGCCAGTGTACATTTCGAGCCCATGGCGATCTATGCGGGCAAAACGTCAAGCCTGGAGGAGCTTCAGGAAGGCGCGACGGTAGCCATTCCCAATGATACCACCAATGAGGCAAGGGCGCTGCTGCTGCTGGAAGCGAACGGCCTGATTACGCTGGATCCGGATGCGGGGCTGACCGCCACCGTGCTGGATATTACGGACAATCCGCTGAATTTACAGATTACGGAACTGGAGGCGGCTCAGATTCCCAGATCCATTGAGGACGTGGACATTGCGGTCGTCAACGGCAATTATGCCATTGAGGCCGGCTTAACGGAGACCATTGCGGTGGAGTCTTCTGAGTCTGAGGCGGCGGAAACCTATGGAAATGTCATCGCTGTGCGGGAGGGCGATGAGGACACGGCCAAGACACAGGCGCTGGTGGACGCCATCCTGACGGATAAGGTGAGAGATTTTATCACGGATAATTACGACGGAGCGGTTCTGCCGGTGTTCTGAGACAAAACCGGCAAAAAAGCCGGAACGGTTAACAGATGATAAAATAAAGCAGGAGTGTGTGAACTGCTGATGGAGGCGGTTCGCACATTCTTGCGTGTCTGATGAAAATGAAATGATGGAGGAAATCAAAATGTTCAACCTGGAAGAACTGAAACAATCCCCGGTGGCTGTCCTGGGCGGCGGCGCCGTAGGAAAGACGGTAGCGGCGGACTGTGTCCTTGGAGGAAACAGGGTCCATATCTGTGATATCGAGCCCTTTGCGCAAAAATCACTGGCCGGGCTTGAAAAAACCGGTATTACGCTGACGGGCAATTCGAAAAATAAATATGGATTCCGAAGATTCGGGAAGGCTCATTTTGATCTGGTTACCAACGATGTGGCGGAGGCTGTGAAGGACTGCAAAATTGTGATTGTGGCGGTTCCCTCGATTGCCCACGCGGCTTTTTTTGACAGACTGGTACCCTGCCTGGAGGATGGAATGATCATCCATATCATTCCGGACAACTATGGCTCCCTGAAGCTGCGCAAGAGGATGCGGGAGCTGAGCTGCACAAAGAAGGTTATCGTTGGCGGGTGGTCAAGCGCACCCTACGGTACCCGTGTGGAGACTGAGGGAGGCGTCATGACCTCCGACTGCTGGCTGGTGTACCGCGCTATTACTTTGCGGGGCGCGGCGCTGCCCACAAAGGATCAGCAGGAATTTCTGGAAAGTTCGAAGGCGCTGGGCTGTTTTGATTCTGTCACGCAGGGAGACGGTTACACTTCCGGCAATACTGTAATGGATATCGGTTTCAGCAATGTGAACCCGGTATTGCACTGTCCCGGAACTCTGCTGGGCGTGGGCGTTATGGAAAACTGGGGCAGGATTTTTGGAGGTAATGACAAATACACATATTCGATATACAGTCACGCGTACTGCGAGTCCATCGCTGAGGTACAGTATGCCTTTTATCAGGAGGAAGTGGCGCTGGCTGAGAAAATGGGTGTGGGCATACAGTATTTTCCAAAGAAAAACTTTCTTTCCCGGACCAGCATTCTGGGACCGGAATATATGGGAGACGACTGCATTGTACCATTTGACGAGCAGTGGCCAACCGGCTATGGTACCGGCCCTTTCACTATCAAAAACCGTTATATCACGGAGGATGTGCCTGTGGGCTGTCATATTTATCATGAGCTTGGCAAAAAGTACGGTGTGCCCACACCGGTTATTGACAGTATGATCACTCTGGGATCCGTTATGACGGGACAGGATTATTATAAGAGCGGACTGACCCTGGACGATCTTGGGATTGGAGAGCTGGATGGTGAGCAGCTGCTGACCTATCTGAATGAAGGTATTCTGGCATGAGCTGGCAGGGAAGATTAGAGAGTGAAGAGGATTTGTACCGATACCACACCACGCTGCCCAGGTATACGGCGGGGTTTGCTGTCGGCATCATTGCCGTGGAGCTGATTTATCCCAAGCTTCCCGGAAATGTGGCCAATGCCACTACCTACCCCTTTCCGGTTTTGTATCAGAAGGTTTCTTTTGAGATAGAAAGACTGTTTGAAGGCGATGTTTCCATCAGGAATGAAATTATTGCGGCAGCCAGAAAACTGGAGGGCGAGGGCGTGCGCGCCATTGTAGGGGCCTGTGGTTATTTCGCGCACTTCCAGCAGGATGTGGCCAGAGCAGTGAATGTGCCGGTATTTTTGTCCAGCCTCTGTCAGCTGCCGATGATCAAAACCGCTGTTTCCGATCAGAAAAAGATTGCAATTCTGGCCGCCAGCGGCGATAATATCGGTGAGGAAGTGCTGCAAAAGGTGGGAACTACCATGGATCGTCTGGTGGTGGAAAATATCGGGGATTTGCCGGAATTTCACGCGATCCGATACGGAGAGACAGGCTTCGACAACGAAAAGCTGAAGGATGCCCTGTGTCTGAGAGTGGAGAAACTGGTAAAAGCAGAGCCACAGATTGGCGCGATTTTGCTGGAATGCAGTGATTTGCCGCCATACGCAAAGGCCATTCAGCAGGTCAGCGGCCTGCCTGTATTTGACTTCAACACCATGATTGATCTTGTGTACCACGCGGTGGTGCAGAGGACATATTACGGATATTTCTGATGCGATATGCCATGAAGTTTTATGGATATGCCCGCAAGGGCATCGTGGGAGCGCAGATAAACGGGAAATTGGGAGGGAGAAGAAAGAAATGCCAGAGTTATCAAAAAGGACGGAGGCTTTCACGGATTCTGTCATCCGCCGGATGACCAGAGTATCCAATCAGTACGGAGCTGTCAATTTATCTCAGGGTTTCCCTGATTTTGCGCCTCCCGAGAGGCTGACGAAGAGATTGTCTGAGGTGGCTGTTGCCGGTCCCCATCAGTATGCCCTGACCTGGGGTGCGCAGAATTTCCGTGAGGCGCTGGCCGCAAAACAGGAGCGTTTCTCAGGAATGCAGGTGAATCCGGACACCGAAATTGTGGTCACCTGCGGGAGTACGGAGGCCATGATGGCTTCCATGATGGCGGTCTGTAATCCCGGTGATCGTGTGGTTGTGTTTTCTCCGTTTTATGAAAATTACGGAGCGGACGCCATTTTGAGCGGAGCGGAGCCTGTCTATGTACCGCTTGTGCCGCCGGCCTTCGGTTTTGACGCAGATGAGCTGGAGGCGGCCATCCGGTTGCCCGGAGTGAAAGCACTGATTCTCTGTAATCCATCCAATCCCTGCGGAAAGGTTTTCACGGAGGGTGAACTGAAAATCATTACGGAGCTGGCAATCAAATATGACATCTTTGTCATCACAGATGAAGTGTATGAGCACATCGTGTATCGGCCTTATGAGCATACGTATCTGGCAACATTGCCGGGCATGCGGGAGCGCACCATTATCTGCAGTTCCCTGTCTAAGACATACTCTATTACGGGTTGGCGGCTGGGCTATGTGATCGCCGTTCCTGAGGTGGCTGATCGAGTGAAAAAAGTGCATGACTTTCTGACTGTGGGAGCGGCAGCGCCTCTGATGGAGGCGGCAGTGACGGCTCTGAGGTTTGAGGACGAATACTATGAGTGGCTGCGGAATAAATACACACACATGAAGGAACTCTTTGTGGGCGGATTGAAGAATATGGGGCTGCATTTTACTGAGCCGCAGGGAGCATATTACGTGCTGGTGGATATCAGCGAGTTTGGATATGCATCCGATGAGCAGTTTTGTCTGGATCTGGCGAGAATTGTGGGTGTGGGAGCGGTACCGGGTTCCAGCTTCTTTCGGGAGGATGTGAACCATCTGATCCGTCTTCATTTCGCAAAACAGGACGAGACACTGTATGAGGCACTGAACCGGCTGGAGAAGATCAGCCTGCTGAAAACGATGCATTGAGAACCCTGTCATTTGGAAATGTATAGGTGGTGGATACCAAGCGAAGCGGGTCTTTGTAGCACAAAGACATTGCCTTGCCGCTTTATGAATAGGGGGGTATAGAAGAATTTCCCTTTAACCGATAAGATCAATTGAAAAGTTAAACAAATAAAACAGGTTTATTCGGTTCTGTTGCGGTACTGTAAGGGAGTCTGCCCGGTATATTTGCGGAAAATATCAGTAAAGTGACTTTGACTGCTGAAGCGCAGGTATTCCGCAATATAGGATATTGGTTTGTTAGAATAGCGCAGCAGATCCTGAGCAACCTTTACGCGGTTTGCATAGAGATATTCCATGATCGTTTGATTGGTGGCTGCCTTGAATTTCCTGCAGAGATGAGATTTTGATACTTCACATGTCTCTGCAAGTTCATCCAGTGTAAAAGAGCGATTGAGATGATCATGAATATAATTTTTTGCCTTTTCGACACATGAAATATTTGTGCTTTTCGTTTTATATTCGTTCACAGCAGCTGCAAAAGTCATGCGGACCTCCGATTCCAGCAGAAGCATGTCCTGAAAACTATTGCAGTGTGTCAGGCGTTGGAGAAGCGTATCTGATAATGAATAAGATATTTTGACTGGCAGACCTCCTGCGATTGCGGCCCGGCAGGAAAGCACAATGGAAGATACGACTGAATATTCCCACTGCTTTTTTGGCATTCTTGACATTTTATTCAGCATTTGCTGACTTTGACGGATCACATCGGGCGTAATTTCCTGACGAATCATTTCAACATCCCCATCTTTTACTGCCTGCATTTTTTGTTTTTCTATATCATACCCATATCTTACCTGTTCATTTTCAGCTTCCTCAAGCATGTAATTTTGCAATTCCTGATTAGCTTCCGGCATGGTGGGTTTCTCTGCTACATTGATATGAAGAAGAGCCTGCCCGTCTGCTTCCTTACCCGTCGTGCAGTAATAAAGGAACGAAATGGCATGAGCGACAGTAAAAAAGTCGCATACCGGAAGTATAAGCGGAGTGAGTAGCCGGTGCTGATGCTTCATAGAATTTTTATTTCAATTTCAAGTTTGAAACAAGAAAAAAACACAGACGGTTGTTAGAGTATTCTATAAATCAATCGCAAGCAATTGAACAAATGCGAGTAGTAGATATGGAATACTTCAAAATAATTTTATGGAGGAGAGCTATGAATAAAAAAGGAGATAACGGACAAAGGAAAATTCCATCGTGGCTGATTGTAATTCTGGTGTTTTTCCTGATCACCTTTGTGATGAATTTTGTGACGGCGCTGAATTCGTCCACGTCTTCGCTGCAGATCACCTATGATCAGTTCTTAAATCTGGTGGAAGCGGGGGATGTCGAGTATGTTTATATGGACGACACACAGCTGCAGATTGTTTTAAAGGAAGGTATCACGACGAGTGATCTGGTGGAGGCTTTAAATGGAGAAGAGCTGCCGGAAGGCATTGCGGATGAGGAGAATGAGGAGGCAATTCAGTATCAGACGCTAATTCTTTATACAGGCAGGATTGATGATACGGAGCTGGTCTCTTTGCTGAGAGAGTACGATGTTCATTTTTCACAGGAGATCCCACAGCAGACTTCTGTATTAACATCCATTGCCAGCTGGGTTCTGCCTATTGTGATCATGTATCTGATTTATTTTGTGATCATGAGGATGGTTATGAAGCGGATGGGCGGTGGTGAAGGAAACGGTATGTTCAGCGGCATGATGGGCGGCGGTATCGGGAAGTCCAAAGCGAAGGTTTACAATGTAGAGGAGCGAACCGGAGTGACATTTGCTGATGTGGCTGGACAGGACGAGGCCAAAGAGAGTCTGGAAGAGATGGTGGATTATCTGAAGAACCCGGGTAAGTACCAGCAAATAGGTGCCAAACAACCCAAGGGTGCTCTGCTGGTAGGCTCTCCCGGAACCGGTAAAACACTGCTGGCAAAAGCTGTAGCGGGAGAGGCAGGTGTGCCCTTCTATCACCTGACCGGTTCGGAATTTGTGGAATTATACGTTGGTGTTGGAGCCAGCCGTGTACGGGATTTGTTTGAGACCGCCAAGAAAAATACTCCCTGTATTATTTTCATTGATGAGATAGACGCTATCGGCAAAAAGAGAGACTCCGGCCTGGGCAGCAACGATGAACGGGAGCAGACATTGAATCAGCTGCTGGCTGAAATGGATGGCTTTGAGACCAACAGCGGCATTATCGTGCTGGCGGCTACCAACCGGCCTGAGGTGTTGGATCAGGCGCTGCTGAGGGCAGGCCGTTTTGACCGGCGTGTGATAGTGGATAAGCCGGATCTGCCAGGACGGGAAAATATTCTGAAGGTGCACGGCAGGAAGGTTGCTTTGTCGGATGATGTGGATTTCCACGCGATCGCTCTTGCCACAAGCGGAGCCAGCGGTGCGGACCTGGCCAATATTGTCAATGAAGCGGCGCTTCTGGCTGTGAAGCTGGGGAGACATATGGTTATGCAGAAAGATCTGATGGAAGCAGTGGAGACGGTCTTTGCCGGGAAAGAGAAGAAAGAGCGGGTGCTCAATCCGAAGGAACGGCAGATGGTAGCTTACCATGAGGTGGGGCATGCACTGATTTCGGCGCTGCAAAAGGACGCCCAGCCGGTGCAGAAGATCACCATCGTTCCCCGTACCATGGGATCCCTTGGTTATACGATGAATGTGCCGGAGGAAGAGCGGTATCTGTTGACGAAAGAAGAAATTCAGGCTCAGATCACGATGCTGTTGGGCGGCCGCGCCGCTGAGATTGTCAAATTCGGAACGGCTACTACAGGGGCGTCCAATGATATCGAACGTGCCACAGATCTGGCTCGGAAAATGGTGACTCAGTACGGTATGAGTGATCACTTTGGGTCCATGGGTCTGGAAAAGACGCAGGATCAGTACCTGGACGGACGAAATGTTTCTACCTGCTCCTCCCAGACTGGCGCGGAGGCGGACGAGGAGGTTCGCAGGCTCATCGACTCCTGTCAGCAGGAAGCCATTCGCCTGCTGCAGGAAAACAGTGATGCTTTTGAGAGAATTACAGCCAGGCTTCTGGAAAAGGAGAATATCAGCGGGGAGGAGTTTATGGAACTGTTGAGGGAGAAATAGTCCCCACAGTTATTCCGCACCTGTTGGAGATTGACATTCGAAGCTGATAAAATAAATGGACAGAGAAATCCCTGTGGCTGAATTTCCGGGCAAAATGGAATACCTTTCAGGCATCTCCTGAATTCATGCGCTGACGCGCGGAGGGCGCTTCGCGCAAGATGTTATGGATTCTTGCGCTTGACAGAATGCCGTGTATTCAATATAATAGCGTTA
>JAJQID010000065.1 GCA_021199405.1 Lachnospiraceae bacterium | reverse complement strand
CATATACGATACAGGAGGGATAGTTATGGAAAGCAAAAATACAAAGATGGCCGACCAGTTTGTCAGCAAGAGAAGGGAGAAAGCGATTATCATAGGCTCTACGGTGCTTGTGCTGGCGGCACTCACCATTGCGGGCCTTTATGTCAGCAACACAGCGCAGTCCCAGGATCTGATTTTACAGGACATGACCGGAATTGAGGAAAATCTCACGGAGGACTCCTTCCCGGTTGCGGAGGAGGAGACGGAGAATGCACAGGAGGTGGAGGATGTGGAATCCTCAACGGTGGAGAATCCGGGGCGAACCGGCAGTACAGCGTCATCTTCTGCTTCCGGCAACAAAGCATCCGGGTCAACGCAGATTTCGTCCACACTTCAGACAACGGATGAGCTGACCGTGGAGGACATTTCAGAAGGAGAGCTGTTAGAGGAGGGTGTCCTGGCAGAGGAAATGCTGGCGGAGACGGTGGAGGAAATGATGTATTCCTTTACCGGCGATGGTATGATCTGGCCCATCATGGTGGATTATGAGATCCTGATTCCGTACAGCATGGACAAGGCGGTATATTTTACGACCCTTGACCAGTACAAGTACAGTCCGGCCATGGTATTGTCGGCCGAGGTGGGAACGCCGGTGTTTGCGGTATCCGCTGGTAAGGTTATCTCCCGATACTGGGATGAGGAAACCGGCTGGACCTATGAGATGGATCTGGGGGGCGGCTTCACCGCTTACTACGGGCAGCTTGATAATTTGTCCATGATAAAGGAAGAGGATACCTATGTGGCGGCAGGCGATCTGCTGGGGTATGTGGCGGAGCCTACGAAATACTATTCGATGGAAGGGTCAAACCTGTATTTTGCAATGGAGAAGGACGGCACACCGGTATATCCGATGGACTATCTGGGACAGGAGTAAAACCCTGTCCCTTTTAAGCGGGCAGGAGAGCCTGAAGCCGCGCGAAAAATTCCGGCAGCTTTTGGTCAATTCGGAGGATCCGGCCCGTGCCGCTGTCCAGAAAACAGTGAGAGCTTTCCGCGGTGCAGACAGTTTTTCCTTCAACAGTCATAGTATACCCGAGCGTCAGCTTGACAGATGTCAGATCGAGAACCTGTACGGAAATTTCGATGACATCCGGAAAGCTGGTGCTCTTTTTGTAATCGCATTTGACGGACACAACCGGGGAGCCGACGCCCTCAGCCTCCATTTTGTCATAGCCGTAGCCCAGCTGTTCCATGAAATTAATCCTGGCCTCCTCGCAGAAGCGGATGTAGTTGGAGTGGTGGGTGATGCCCATTTTATCGGTTTCGTAATATTGAACCTTGTGTGTGTAAGGGGTCATGTCTTTTCCTCCCTGATGATATTTGGATTAAATTCTTTTGCCCCGACATCATCAATATATAGAATATCCGATGAAATTTCAAGATCATTTCATCTTGAATTTGGGTTGGAAGTCCTGTATCATAATGAAAGAAAAGAGGCATGGAAGGAGTCTGGTCATGGCAAACGTAAAAGTAACAGAGGAAAAGCTTCTGTACCGCAAAATGCTGAAGTCCTGTGAAATTCCGCTTCAGGACCTGCGGTGGGCTTATCTTCAGAAGCGGGCGGTGGAATCCCGCCTTTGCTGCGGTTCTTATTCCTCGGAAATAAACCGCGTCATAGTGGTACTGAAGGATGGGAAAAAGGAAATGTTTCCGTTCGAGAATATGGAGGAGGCGAAGGAGCTGCTCTCAAGGCTTCAGGAGGCGAAACCGGAGCTTGCGGTAGGGTATACTCCTGAGAACAGAGCACTGTACGAGAGCTGCTGCACTGGATGAGGGATGAAACGGGAAAGGCTTGCGGTATGGACGAAAGATTAAGAAAACAGCTGGATTTTATTCTGGAAATTGATCAGGAAAAAAATATTTTTCGCCAGACTCATCTGTCCGGCCACGGCCGGCGGGAAAACGACGCCGAGCATGCCTGGCATATGGCGATTATGGCTTATCTGCTGCGGGAATATTCCAACGAGAAAATAGATATCGCGAAGGTCATGCTGATGTGCCTGATTCATGATATCGTGGAGATTGAGGCCGGGGATACCTATGCCTATGACGCGGAGGGGCTGGCAACACAGAAGGCCAGAGAGGATGCCGCGAAGGAGAAGCTTTATTCTATCCTTCCCGGGGATCAGAAGGCAGAGCTGACGGCTCTGTTTGATGAGTTTGAGGAAACGGAGACTCCGGAGGCAAAATTCGCCCATGCCATGGATAATTTACAGCCCCTGCTTTTAAATAACAGCAACGGCGGAAAGGACTGGAGAGAGCATCAGGTGACTGCGGCTCAGGTGTATGAACGCCAGGGGAAGACGAAGCAGGGATCCGAGAAGCTGTACGAGGTGACAGATCAGATTCTGAAGGAGCATATCCGGAAGGGGAACCTGAGAGAGTAAATTCTCCGGAGAAAGGGAAAACCGGGAACGTAAGCTTTTCAGGGAAAGGAATAATTCGAAGGAGAGTTCCTGGAGGAAAAAGGAAATGACAATTTATTTTTGCAGGAGGAAAACAAAATGAGCGCAACAGTGTATTTTTCAAAGGACATTACTCCGGAAAAAGTAGCGGAGATGTATGACATTCTGGGAGTAAACCTGACCGGCAAAATCGCGGTCAAGCTGCATTCCGGGGAGGAGGGGAATCAGAATTTCCTGGGACCGGATTTCTGGCGCCCTATCATTGAGAAGCTGAACGGAACTGTGGTGGAGTGCAACACGGCCTACGAAGGCGCGAGAAATACCACGGAGAAGCATCTGAAGCTGTTAAAAAAACACGGTTGGAACCGTTATTTTGCGGTGGATCTTCTGGATGCGGAGGGACCGGACATGGAGCTGGATGACCCGGACGGAAGGGTCATTCAGAAGGATTATGTGGGGAAAAATCTGGCCAGTTATGATTCCATGCTGGTGCTCTCTCATTTTAAGGGCCATCCCATGGGCGGCTACGGCGGTGCTCTCAAGCAATTGTCCATCGGCTGCGCATCCAGCTTTGGAAAAGCCTATATTCACGGGGCGGGCGTGCCGGAGGAAATCTGGACCGCGGACCATAACCTGTTTCTGGAATCCATGGCGGACGCTGCCTGTATGGTGCACCGGCATTTTGAAGGGAAAATTGCTTACATTAATGTCATGATGAATATGTCGGTGGACTGTGACTGCTGTGCCGTCGCGGAAGACCCCTGCATGAAGGACATCGGAATTCTGGCCTCTACAGACCCCATTGCCATTGACCAGGCCTGCATTGATCTGGTGCTGAAATCCGATGATCCAGGCAGAGACCATCTGCTGGAGCGGATCAATTCCAGAAATGGAATCCATACCATTGAAGCTGCTCAGACCCGCGGCTTTGGAACCAGGGAGTATGAACTGAAGGAAATATAAAGAAACACAAGAGATAAAAAGAGTGAGGGGGGAAAACTTTATGGCATACCTGCACACGGAGCTTTTGATTCTTTTCCTGATTTACGGATTTATGGGTTGGGTGGGCGAGGTCGTCGTTACTTCCGTGACCAGACGCAAATTCTGCAACAGGGGCTTTTTTAATATGCCGATGTGTCCGAAATACG
Organism: Lachnospiraceae bacterium; assembly: GCA_021199405.1. Taxonomy (GTDB): domain Bacteria; phylum Bacillota; class Clostridia; order Lachnospirales; family Lachnospiraceae; genus RGIG6307. The sequence continues at coordinate 5,774 of JAJQID010000065.1, read as the reverse complement.
GCATTATGGCGGATATTCTGATTCTGGTGCTTCCAACGGTTGGGGAGGAGCTGAGTTTTATAAATGTGGCGACTCAGTATGTGATTACTCTGGTGGTTGTGTCGGTGGTGGACTTTATTACCAGTTACATGGCGCATCGCCTGCTGCACCGCAGGCTCCAGCAGTATGAGAGAGATACTTTATTTGGAGGGGAATTAAAAGACACTACAGTGGCGATGCTGAAATCAGCGGTGATTTTGATTATTGTCAAGCTGCTTCACCCCTTCATCTTTACCTTTGTCAGACTGCTGCCGCTCTGGCTTTTACAGATTGTGGGGCTGGTGCTTCTGGCACTGCTGGCTTTGGACATGATTTCGGTGGTTTATGCCAGTGAGATGAAGAAACGCAGGGAAAAGACAGAAGGCGGAAAGAACAGCGGGAAGTCCGGAAAGAAAGGAAGGCATGTGGAGGTGACCCAGACTATTTCTGAGGAAAATCTGGGAAACCGGCTCTGCAACGCCATCTGGAAGCGTCTGGAAAAGGCTTATCCGGGGATGGAGGAGAGGGCGGATATCCGTTCCGGCAAATATGTCTTTGCCAAAGGACTTTGTCTGAATAAGCTGCTCTGGATTTTTATTATATGGGCATTTGTGGGAGATCTGTTTGAAACGGTATTTGTATGGGCCACAACCGGGGTGTGGATGAGCAGGACCAGCGTGATTTACGGAACCTTTTCCATTGTCTGGGGCTTTGGGGCTGTGATCATTACGGTAGTCACACAGAGGCTGGCAGGCAGAGAGGACCGGTATGTGTTTCTTGCCGGCACCGTCCTCTGGGGCGTCTATGAATATACCTGCAGTGTGATTTCCGAGGTTGTGTTCGGCAGAACCTTCTGGGACTACAGCGATATGATGTTCAATATCGGCGGCAGGACGAATCTGATGTTCTGTCTGTTCGGCGGCTTATTGTCCGTGATGTGGGTGAAAATACTGTATCCGCCGATGAGCGGTCTGATTGAGAAAACTCCCCCGGCCATTGGCATGATCGTTACCTGGGCCGTGATTGTGGTGATGATCGCAGATCTGCTTTTGTCCGGCGCGGTGCTGTCCAGATATGTGAACCGCCTGGAGGGACAGGAAGCGCAGAATGTGCTGGAGGAATTTATTGACGAAAATTATTCGGACGAATTTGTGGAAAGCGTATGGCCCAATATGCAGGTGCCGGGAAGCGGCGAGCCTGTGTGGCAGCAGGAAGTAACGGGATCGTGACATCGAAAATACAAAAATTGGCAGAAAATATTGCAACCGGGATAAAATGAAGGTATAGTAAAAAACGTGGTTTTCGGAAACCATCAATGAGAGAAAGACAGGAAAGAAATTTGCTATGACCTTTTTTACCGTATTTTATCAGATGATCGCGCTGCTGATTCTGATCGGCGCCGGCTATATTGCCGCAAGGACCGGGATGCTGGACGAGCATACCTCCACAAAAATGTCTGCCATGATTCTGAATATTTTCAATCCCATGCTGGCGTTGTCCAGCGCCAGCGGGGCCATCGGTCAGATTCCTCTGGGGCAGATGGGGCAGGTGGCGCTGATCGCCGTAGGGATGTTTTTATTATTCATTTTGATTGGCAGAATCTGCTCGCCCTTTTTTGCAAAGGATATTTTTCAGAAAAAAATTTTTGAGCTGATGTTTGTATTTTCCAATCTGGGCTTTATGGGAATTCCCGTGGTCAGCAGTGTGCTGGGGTCGGAATATGTGGTCTACGTGACGGAATTCATGATGATTTACAACGTGTTTTTCTACACCTACGGGCTGGCCATGATGGACGGTAAATTCACCGCAGCCTCACTGAAAAAACTGATTACGCCCGGCAATCTTCTGGTGTTCGGGTCTATTTTCGTTCTGGTTTTCAGCATTCAGCTTCCTTCCTTTGTGAGCACCGCTGTTACCTATCTGGGCAATGTGACCTCGCCCATGGCCATGATGACCATCGGTTATGCCCTGTCCAAAGCCAGTCTGAAGGATATTTTCACAGACAAAAAGCTGTATCTCTTTACATTTATCAAGCTGCTGGTGATTCCGCTGGCGCTGCTGCCCCTGCTGAAGCTTCTGCCCATTCCCTCGGATCTGATTCCGCTCTGTATGATTATGTTTGGCATGCCGGTGGGCAATATGCCTCTGATTCTGGGAAATGAGCGGGGAATCGACTGCACCACCTGTTCGGCGGGGATTATTATGACTACGCTGTTCTGTCTGGTAACGATTCCGCTGCTGATGGCCATTGTATGAGATGTTGTTGGGGTCAAAAGTATTTGACCCCATATGATCCCCCGGATTTCTTCGCGCTTTGCGCTCTCGAAATCCTCAAAACATTCGAAATCCGCTCATTTTTCTTCGAAAAATGGCTACTTTCTCATGTTTTGGCGGGTCGCAAAGTCAGTAATTGGAACGCAAGCGTTCCATTACTGACCTTTCGACCCTGGTATCATGAGATTGCCCATGCAGAGGGAAGCAGCCGGGAATAGCAACAAAAAATCCTGAGAAATTCTCAGAACGAGAAAAAGATACTTTATTTTATAAAATTTTGCTGTATAATGGTTTTAATCAGTGACCTTTTTATGGAAGAAATCAGATGGATGTCCGGAAGTTTCACAAAAATGCACAAAAAACGGCATTAACCGGATATTGATTTGGCAATTATATCCGTTTCGGATAGCGTGGAAGGGATAACTGAAATGCAGAGAAGGAGAACACTATGAAACGGCATCTTGCGATTGATATGGGGGCGTCCAGCATGCGCGGTATTGTGGGCTGGATGGAAAATGGCACCATGCAGATTGAGGAGGTTTACCGTCTGCCCCACGAGGCGATCATGCGGGGCGGCCATATGTGCTGGGAGATGGAGCCTTTGTATGAGGGAATACTGGAGTCTTTGCGCCAGTGCAAGGCGAAGGGGCTCACTCCGGATACGCTGGGGATTGATACCTGGGGCGTGGACTATGTGCTGTTAGATGAAAATGATCAGATTCTGGGCGACAGTGTGGCCTACCGTGACAGCCGCACGGACGGGATGGACAGGGTTCTGGAGGAGAAGCTTCCCTTTGAGGAGCATTACGCGATCAGCGGCATTGCAAAGCAGCCCTTTAACACGGTGTATCAGCTGATGGCACAGTTTAAAGAGCATCCGGAGCACAAAGAGCAGGCGAAGAGCTTTCTGATGGTTCCGGATTATCTGGGCTTTTTGCTGACCGGAGTGAAAAAGAACGAGTACACTAACTGCTCCACCACAGCCATGCTGGACGCCAGGACAAAGAACTGGTCTCCGGAGATTCTGAAGGCGGCAGGCATTCCGGAGGAATTATTTGCGGAGAAGCCCGCGGAGCCCGGCACGGTGCTTGGGGTTTTAAGACCGGAGATGGAGAAGGAGTTGGGCTACAATGTGACGGTGATTCTGCCGGCCACCCACGATACAGGCAGCGCTTTTGTGGCGGTACCCGCGAAAGATGAGAACGCGGTGTACTTATCCAGCGGCACCTGGAGTCTTCTGGGCGTGGAGCTGGATCAGCCGGTTACAGATGTGGAGGCCCTGAATTCCGGCTTCACCAACGAAGGCGGTTATGACGGCAGGAACGGCAAGATCCGTTTCCTGAAAAATATTATGGGTCTGTGGATTTTGCAGAACATCCAGAAGGAACTGAAGGGCGCCTATTCCTTTGGAGAAATGGCGGATCTGGCGGCAAAGGCCGCGGATTATGCGGGCAGCGTGGATGTCAATGACAATCGTTTCCTTGCCCCGTCCAATATGACGGAGGAGATTAAGGCGGCGCTTAAGGAGAAAGGATATCAGGAACCAACTCTGGAGGAGCTTCTTTCCTGCGTCAATCACGGTCTGGCGACCTGCTATGCGGACGCCATCGCTCAGCTGGAGCAGATGCTGAATAAGAAATTTACTTCCATCAATATCGTAGGCGGCGGCAGCCAGAACGTGGTTTTAAATCAGTGGACCGCCACAGCCTGCGGACTTCCTACATACGCCGGACCCAGCGAGGGCACGGCTCTTGGAAATCTGATGATTCAGATGATTTATTCCGGAGAATTTGCGTCCCTGCAGGAAGCCCGGGATGCGATCCGCAAGAGCTTCGCCATTAAAGAAATTCGTCCATAAAATGCTGAACGGAGTAAAATTTCCGATGCAGGATGTAAAGAAGCAAGTGCATTATAAAATGGTAATTTGCAGTTAATCATATTTTTGCAGAGAAGCAGGAACTGCCGATTGGAAAAAGATAAGGCGAAGATTAACGACAGTTTTTCGCCGTTCTTTTTCCAATCGACAGTTCCGGAAACAGCAACATCAATAAATAAATGGAGGACAATTTTATGTTAGTAGAAACCAAAGCAAGAGTCGGTACCTTTGCCATCGCTCTGGGTGCGTATCTGCCCCAGTTCCCATCTCTGGTACCGGAGTTTGAGGCCCAGTACACCGCTTTCAAAAAGACCCTGCCGGATACGGTGGAGGTGATCGACGGCGGGATCGTTACCACCAAGGAGCAGTCCCAGGCGGCGGGCGACAAGTTCCGTGCGGCGGACGTGGATCTGGTATTTCTGCAGCTTCTGACCTATGCTACATCCTATAATATGCTTCCGGCGGTGAAGGATCTGGATGTGCCGGTGGTACTGGTCAATGTGCAGAAGCTGAAAGCACTGGATTATCAGCACACGGATATTGCTTCCTGGCTGGGCGAGGGCTATGCCTGCGGAGCTGTGGGCGAGATGGTGGCCGATCTGGAGCGTTTTGGCAAGAGACATGCCGTGATTACCGGCGTGGTAGAGGGCGGAGATGAGGGTGTACAGGCCGAGATCGAGGACTGGTGCCGGGCAGCTCAGACCAGACGCCGCTTCCGCGATACCAATATTGCGCAGATCGGCCGTCCCTATCCGGGCATGATGGATCTGTACATCGACGAGTCCAATCTGTACAGACGAATGAACCTGTACACCAAGCAGTTTGACTGGGAGAGAATGTGGATTATTGCGGACAATGTCACCGATGAGGACGCTATCCGTGCCAAGGCTCAGGACATTCTGGACACCTTCGACATCGAAGGCGGCGGCTCCATCGAGGAGGTCTGGGAGATGGCCAGATACGTGGTAGCCTTTGAGCAGTGGGTGAAGGACGAGCAGATTGGCCTGATCGCTTCTCACTATGACGGACTGGCTACCGGCAAAGCGGGTATTCTGGACAGCATGCTGATTCCTGCCTTTTCCATGCTGATCAAGCAGGGCGTGGCCTGTGCAGTGGAGGGCGACATGAAGGTGGCCATGGCCATGAGCATCATGAAGACCATCTGCGGCAGCGGTCAGCTGGCGGAGATGTACTCCATCGACTTCAATGATGATATTGCCATCATTGGCCACAGCGGCTCCGGTGACGCGGATATTTCTTCCAGAAAGCCTACCATGAAGATTGTCAAGGTCTTCCACGGAAAGACAGGCGGCGGCTATCTGACCCAGTTCTATCCGCATCTGGGACCGGTGACCTACCTGGCCATCACGCAGGACGGCGACGGACACTTCAAGTTCGTGGTGGCAGAGGGCGTCAACGAAGAGGGCGAAATCCTTTCCTTCGGCGATACCAACATGAGAACCCGCTTCACCTGCGGCGCCCGTGAATTCGTCACCCGCTGGAGTGAGTGCGGACCGACCCACCATTTTGCGGCCGGTTCCGGCAGACACATCGATACGATTTTGAAGGTTGCGAAGATCTTCAATGTGCCGGTGGACATTGTTAC
>JAJQID010000141.1 GCA_021199405.1 Lachnospiraceae bacterium | reverse complement strand
GCAACTTTTTTGGAGCTGTCTTTCAAAGTGGAAGTTAACTTTTCACTTCAGCCATAAACAATTTGTTTTAAGACAACGTTAGCAATATAATTTTATATTGAAATTAAACCAGATTAAGTTATAATAATCAGGTACGGAAGGAGTATTTTATGAGAGAAAAGACCTTATTTTTTTGCGCAGAGGTGTCGCCTACATGAAAAAAGAAAGCTGCAGATATTGGCGGCTCTTATTTTTAGGCTTGTGGCAGGAAATTTGTTTTTGGGCAGTTGGCTCAGAGAAGAAGTGGAGCATTACTGTAAGGGAATCAGTGGATGGGTGCCGGAGGTAACAGAGGATACTTCAGACTTTGTTCAGAGTTTTGTTCCCAGCCATAAACAACTTAAGCAGTTGGGAATCTGCTTCAGGGGAACGGATTCGATTGAAGGAGAAGGAACGGTATCCTTTGCAGTCAGCGATGAAAATGGAAACACTCTCTTTCAGGAGACCCTTTCATACGATCAGATCAGCGACAGTTATTATATGTTTGATGTCAATCTGGAAGTGAATATAAGGAAAGAATATTACATAACCGTGGATTTCAGCTCGGAAACCTATGGCAATGTCTCTCTGCTCCTGTGCGGCGCCGCGGATGAAATGGATGAAAATGTTGCGGTGTATCAGGGAGAAGTGAAGCTGGAGGAAGGACAGCAGCTGGCTACCTGGTATGTTTATGAGAATGCGCTTACAAAGGAATATGCTGTCAAAGCAACGCTGATGATTTTATTCTGTGTATTTATCATTGCGGTAGGGTGTCCCCTGCCGCTGCGGCAGCAGAAAATTCTGGCTTATATTCTTCTTCTGGTTTCTCCTTATATTCTGGGTCCCAAACTGGAGATGCTGACGACGATAAGTTATGTCAGGCTGGAGAATTCCATGGTCTGGAATATAGGTCTGATGTATCTTTTTGAACTGATTTTATGGCTGCTTCTGAGGAATCCAGGTCTTACGGCTGCGACAGCCAATGGGATATTGACTCTCATCTATACCGTTAATTATTTTGTGTACAGCTACAGGGGGACGTCGTTTCGGGTAAGCGATCTTCTTGCGGCGCGGACGGCGGGGACGGTGCTGGGCAGTTATGATCTGTCCCCAAATGCTGAACTGGCTGAGGCATGGCTGATATGTCTGACGGTGATGATATTCGGTTTTGCTCTTCGAAGAGGCCGGAACTTAAAATGGAATGTTTCTTTCAGAGTTGTGGGAGCCTGCACTATCATAGTATCGTGGCTTGTTCTGTTTCAAACGCAGCTTCTGGAAAGTCAGGGATTTTATACATACAGCGGGTTTGTGGAGGAATGCACTTTTTCACTGAACGGATATCTGGTGGGAAGCGTTCTGGATACAAAAAGGGCTGGGGTCACAAAGCCTGACGGATATTCGGAAGAAAAAGTGGAAGAGATTCTGGCAGATTATGAGGAAGAGGAGGTCTCGGATATAGAAGATCTGCCCCATATTATTTTAATTATGAACGAGAGCTTTTCAGAACTGAGAGTTTTAGGAAATCTGGAAATCAGTGAAGAAAATATGCCCTTTATTAACAGCCTGTCAGAGAATACGATTAAGGGCTACGTAAACGCATCCGGGCTGGGAGGAGGCACAGCCAATTCAGAGTTTGAGGTTTTTACAGGGGATACGATGGCGTTTTTGCCCACGTCATATTATCCATATTTTCATTGCTTCAGGACATCCAGAGAATCGATGGTATCTCAGCTGTCGGAATACGGATATCAGACTTTCTCTATGCACCCTATGGAGTCGTCAAACTATAACAGGAAGACCGTATACAAGAATCTGGGTTTTGGTATCAGTTACTGGAAATCGGATTTTAGTGATGCCGAGGAGATACACAGTGGTGTTTCGGATCTGGAGACATACTACAAAATAGAAGAGATTTTTGAAAATAAGGAGGATGGGGAGAGGCTTTTCGTGTTTGACCTGACAATGCAGAATCACGGAGGCTATGAATCTACCAATATAGATATTACAGTGACAGCGGGTGAGGCGTCTACTGTGGAGGCTGATATTTTCTTAAGTCTGATAAAAATTTCGGACGAGGCCTTTGGAGAACTGGTCGGATATTTTGAGGATTATGATGAAAAAGTAATTATATGTATGTTTGGAGATCACCAGCCCTTATTTTCGGACGACAGCTTTTATGAGACGATTTACGCTAATACGGATGGTCTGACAGAGCAGGATAAAACACTTAATCAGTATAAGGTGCCGTTTGTGATCTGGGCAAATTATGACATTGAGGAGGCAACGGATTATGATATCAGTATGAACTATCTGGGAGTGCTGCTGATGGAAACAGCGGGGGTTCCTATGTCTTCTTATTTTCAGTACCTTAGCGATCTTATGGAGGAATATCCCATCTTTACCCCCAGAGGATACGAGGACAGTGAAGGAAATTTCTACAGTTGGAGTGAGGAGGAAACCGAATTCCTGGATTATCGAATTCTGCAATATTACAATTTATTTGATTGACAGCAAAATATATTTCGCCTCAGGGACTGTTGACATTTGATTGCCCTGTGGCTAAAATGAGATAAAAAATACAGCCGAATACGAAGGCTCATTGACTGAAGCAGGCGTATATTGGAAAGAGCAGAAAGCACTGGGAAGGAGCAGCATGGCATGCTCTGCCGGGCTTTATTTATGGAAAGCTTTTTTCAATGCGCCGGAAAGGACAACATGACAGTTTCAGAAAGAATACAGGCATTAAGAACAGAGATGAAGAAAGCGGGAGTGGATTATTATCTAGTGCCCTCCGCGGATTTTCATCAGAGTGAGTACGTGGGGGAGTATTTTACTGCCCGCAGGTTTATCACCGGATTTACGGGCTCCGCGGGGACAGCATTGATTGGGGAGGATGAGGCATATCTGTGGACCGATGGCCGTTATTTCATTCAGGCGGCGGCGCAGCTTGAGAATTCTTCGGTGACTCTGATGAAGATGGGGGAGCCGGATGTGCCCACCATCGAGGAATTTTTAAAGGAGCATCTGAAGGAAGGGCAGATCTTGGGCTTTGATGGCCGGGTGGTCTCCAAGGGGCAGGGAACTGAGTACGCGGACATTGCTGAGAAGATTGGCGCGTCCATTTCCTGCGGTGAGGATCTGATTGATAAAATCTGGGAGGATCGCCCGGTACTTTCCCAGAAGCCGGCCTTTCATCTGGATATTCAATACACAGGAGAAACCACGGAAAGTAAGCTTGGCCGAATCCGCGAGGAGATGAAAAAAGAGGGCGCCGATGTGCATGTGCTGACAACTCTGGACGATATCTGCTGGACCTTCAATTTCCGGGGGGATGACATTGAATATTTTCCGCTGGTGCTCTGCTATTGCGTCATAACCATGGATCATGTGGATCTGTATATGGACGCTGCCAAGGCGGATGAGGAAATGCTGGCGGACTTTGCTGCCAATAATGTAACTATCCTGCCTTATAATGATATTTATCAGGATATTCAGAAGCTGACTGCCGATCAGACCCTGCTTTTGGATCCCCGCCGCTTAAACTACGCACTGTATAATCTGATTCCGGCGGATGTAAAAAAGGTGGAAAAGCGCAATCCGGAAATTCTGATGAAGGCCGTTAAGAATGAAACGGAGATTGAGAATATCCGTCAGGCCGAGCTGAAGGACAGCGTGGCTCATGTGCGTTTCATGAAGTGGCTGAAGGAAAATGTGGGAAAAGAGAGGATCACGGAGATCAGCGCTTCCGATAAGCTGGATGAGTTCCGGGCACAAATGGGCAATTTCCTGCGTCCCAGCTTTGGGCCGATCAGCTCCTATGGGGAGCACGGAGCAATCGTGCATTACTCCTCCACTCCGGAGACGGATGTGGAACTGAAGCCGGGAGCTCTGTATCTGACGGACACCGGCGCGGGCTTTTATGAGGGGTCCACGGATGTGACCCGCACCTATGCTCTGGGGGAGGTCCCCCAGATTATGAAGGATCATTTCACACTGGTAGCCATCAGTAATTTAAGCCTTGCCAATGTGAAGTTCAAGGAAGGGGTCTGCGGGGAGAATCTGGATTATGAGGCGCGCCGTCCCTTCTGGGAGAGGAATCTGGACTTCAATCATGGAACCGGTCACGGCGTTGGTTATCTGTTAAATATTCACGAGGGTCCCGCTGGCTTCCACTGGCGCATCAGAGAGGGAGCCTATGAGCCGCTGCAGGAGGGTATGGTCATCACGGACGAGCCGGGGATTTATATCGAGGGTTCCCACGGAATCCGTCTGGAGAACGAGGTTCTGGTTCGCAAGGGAGAAAAGAATGCATACGGCCAGTTTATGTATCTGGAAACCCTGACACTGATTCCCTTTGATCTGGACGCTATCAATCCGGAGATGATGAGCGAGGTGGAGAAGGGCTGGCTGAACGCTTATCACAAGAGGGTATATGAGACTCTTTGCCCGATGCTTAACGAGGATGAGCAGAAGTGGCTGGCAAAATATACCAGAGCTGTGTGATATAATAAGAGAAGCCGTCTCAATTATGAGACGGCTTTCTCAATGCCTAAATAAGCAGTAAAACTTTGAAACAGTTTTTATCCGTTTACGCCAGAATGGGCTTCAAAGCCTCCGCCAGCTGATCCTTCTGAGCCTGTGCTTCAGCCACATCCTTGCCCAGGGTGGTGAAATAGGTCTTGATCTTGGGCTCGGTGCCGGAGGGACGAACCACGGTAGTAGCGCCGCCTTCCAGAGCGTAGATCAGCACGTTCGCAGCCGGAAGACCGGTCTCCTCGGGCTTCTGGTAATCGGTCACCTTTGTTACCTTGTAGCCGCCGATTTCCGTGGGCGGATTGTCGCGCAGCCCCTGCATGATGGAGCTCATCTTGTCCATACCGGTGAGACCCGGAAACTCAAAGCTGTCCACCTTATTTAAATATCTGCCGTACTGAGCGTAAAGCTCTTCCAGATGCTCCTTGATGGAGCTGCCGATGGAGCGGTAGTAGGCTGCCATCTCGCAGATCAGCATGGAAGCGATGACCGCATCCTTGTCACGAACATAGGGACCAGCCAGGTAGCCGTAGCTTTCCTCAAAACCGAAGATGAAGCGATCCACCTCACCGGCCGCTTCCAGATTCGCGATCTGGTCGCCGATCCATTTGAAGCCAGTCAGGACGTTTCGCATTTCTACGCCGTAGTGGGCGGCTACCGCGTCCGCAAGCGGGGTGGAAACGATAGATTTCACAGCCACAGGGTTCTTGGGCATGGTGCCCTTTTCAATGCGGCCGGCGCAGATGTAATCCAGTAAAAGAACACCCATTTCATTGCCGCTGACCAGCTCGTAGGAGCCGTCCGGACACTTCATGGCGATACCAACACGGTCCGCGTCCGGGTCGGTGGCAAGCATCAGATCCGCGCCGGTCTGTTCGGCCAGCTTCAGACCCTGCTCCAGAGCTGCGTAGATCTCAGGATTGGGATAGCTGCAGGTAGTGAAATAGCCGTTGGGATACTCCTGATCCGGTACGATAGTGATGTCCTCGATGCCGATGTCGTTGAGCACCTGAGTAACGGGTACCAGGCCGGAGCCGTTTAAGGGGCTGTAAACCAGCTTAAGTCCAGCCGTTTTGCAAAGGCCGGGACGAACCTGACGGGCTTCGATGGCTTCGTAGAAGGCTTTCTTGCAGTCATCGCCCACAAAGCGGATCAGACCCTCCTCCACGCCCTGGGCGAAGGAAATATATTTCGCTCCCGTCAACACATCGGTTTTCTGAATCTCTGCATAAACAATGGCAGCGGCGTCATCGGTCATCTGGCAGCCGTCCGGGCCGTAGGCCTTGTAGCCGTTGTATTTGGCCGGATTGTGGGAAGCGGTCACCATGATACCGGCGTTGCACTGATAATAGCGGGTAGCAAAGGAAAGAGCCGGGACGGGCATCAGCGCGTCGTAGATTCTGACACGGATACCGTTGGCGGCAAGCACTCCCGCCGCAGTCTTGGCAAAAACATCGCTCTTTAAACGGCTGTCATAGCTGATGGCCACCAGCTGATTGCCGCCCTGGGTCTTTACCCAGTTGGCCAGACCCTGTGTGGCCTGACGTACCACATAAATGTTCATACGGTTGGTGCCGGCTCCCAGCACGCCGCGAAGTCCGGCAGTGCCGAATTTCAGCGCTACCGCAAAGCGATCCTTGATCTCATCATCATTTCCCGCGATTTTCTGAAGCTCGGGCTTTAAGTCCGCATCCTCCAGACTGGCGGACAGCCAACGCCTGTAATCATCCTGATACATGTCAAACACTCCAATTCATTATGTAGTAAAAATTTGGACATTATGCCAGATTTTTCCTTTTTACTATACTGCTTTTTGTGAAGGGTGTCAATGAAAAATATAGTAGTTTAAGCGCTTTTGCGCATATAGTCAGAGAAACCGGAATAGTAAAAGAAAATTAAAAAAGGGGTTGACAGAAGGGGCAGGTTTGTGTATACTTACTATCAGTTAGATAATACTAACTGGTTTTCTCCATAAGTGTTGTAGCAAAACAGCATAAAACAAATCCTTTCCATAAGGGCGTCTGTGTTAATGCAGGCGCCCCTTTCCATGGAAAAATCGTTAAATCAGGTTTAAATATTGAAACGCGTTGTACAGTCCGTCCTCATCCACATCCGTGGTCACGTAGTCCGCCGCCGCTCTGATTTCCGGGCCGCCGTTGCCCATGGCTACATTGTAGGCGCAGCACTCAAACATGGACAGGTCGATCTTGGCATCGCCGAAGGAGACGGTGTCCTTTACATCCGCCTGCAGATAATCCAGCAGCACCTCGATGGCGTGGCGCTTGGTGATGCCGCAGGGACCCAGATCTCCAAAGAGGGCAAGCTCGCCCCTGCCGCCCCAGGTGTTGGCCTCCAGAGTGGGGAATTCTGTTTTTGAATCCAGATGGTCCTGATAGGAGCTTAAGATAAAGCTGATCTTATTGACGTCGTCACGGTACAGATCCTCGCCGTGGGCAAGGATAAAGCCATTCACGAAGCCCTGAGCCATTTCTTCTGCCTGTTTTGGGTCAGTACCCTTGCCAAGAGCGTATTTTACCATGGTAGTTGGTCCCTGCTCAAGCATATAGTCATTGCAGTACATGCCGCTGTTGGATTCCAGATAAAAGCCCAGATGACGGTCATTACACCAGTCTACGATGTGCTTTACCTCTTCCTTTGACAGCCCCTGATGCATGACTACGGTTTCGTGATCCTCCACGTAGGCGCCGTTGCCTCCGATCATGCCGTCCAGCTCCCCCAGGTCGTGCTGCATGATTTCCGCTTTGGAGCAGCCTGTGCAGATGTAGACCCGGTGGCCGTTTGCCCGTGCTCTTTTCACCGCTTCGCGTGCGGAGTCCGGCAGCTTTCCCTCATAATTGATGAGAGTACCGTCCACGTCCAGAAAAATAATTTTGCTCATCCCATTTTTTATCATTTCGCAGTGGATTTGCGCTGATGTGCATTTGCGAAATGATTTTGCCGTATGAAATATGCTTCCATGCAAAAAAATACCTCCCTGTTTCCATTCAAACAGGAAGGGGAGAATTTGTCAATAAGGATTACTGTATAAATTTTGCTAATAACAGAATAATCGAAGGCACTTTGTGAAGAAGAGCCGGTGACAGCGACGCTAGACGCGCTGATAATGTTATATTGCCTCTTTTGTCTGCTTCGTGATATCAGCATTCAACTCCTTATACACGGAGACAATGATACATGCCGCAATAATGAACGCCAGAATATCCGCCATCGGGAAGGAGTACAGAATACCGTCCAGCCCGAAGAAAATCGGCAGGATAATGGGCAGCGCCACACCAAAGACAATCTCACGCATCAGGGAAATCATGGTGGAGGCAAAGGCCTTGCCCATGGCCTGCAGGAAAATAAAGGTTCCTTTATTGATCATGGAGAGCGGCACCATGCACAGGTAGATGCGGAAGGTGCGAACCGCAAACTGGGTGTAATAGACGGACTCGTTGCCGGCACCGAAGATACCGATCAGCTGACGTGGGAAGACCTCCACGATAAACAGGGAAACCAGCCCCAGAATCAACTGGGCGCATAAAACAGTGGTAAAAAGCTGTTTTGCCCGATCTTTACGGCCTGCGCCGATATTATATCCCACCACAGGAATGGTGCCGGCGGAGATTCCGATACAGATGGAGATCATGACCTGATAAAATTTCATGACAATGCCCACCACAGCCAGAGGAATCTGCGTTAACTCCGGCTGCCCGTAGATTTCATCCAGCGCCGCGTATTTGGAGCACATGCTGTTGACGGCCGCCATGGAGACCACCAGGGATACCTGGGACAGAAAACTGGTGATGCCAAGGGTCAGAAAACGCTTCATCAGCCGGGGCCAGAAGCCGAAGCTGGTTTTATCCAGAGTCACTGCCTTCATGTGAAAAAGATACCAGATGGAAAGAATAGCCGTCAATATCTGCCCAATGACGGTGGCTACAGCCGCGCCCATCATGCCCCATTTAAAAATGTAAATGAAAATCGGATCCAGAATGACGTTTGTAATGGCGCCGGCAAGAGTAGCCGCCATGGCGAATTTGGGGCTGCCGTCGGAACGGATGATCGGATTCAGGCACTGACCAAACATATAAAAGGGAATGCCCAGTGTGATGTAGAAAAAGTATTCCTTTGCCAGCACCCAGGTTTCATTGTTGACGGTGCCGCCGAACATGGCGATAATCTGATCTGAAAAAATCAGATAAATGGCGGTGACAACGATGCTGGACGCGATGCACAGCAGGACGGAGTTTCCCACACTTTTTCTGGCGTCGTCATCCTTTTTCTGCCCAAGGCAGAGGCTGACGAAAGCGCAGCAGCCGTCTCCGATCATGACAGCAATGGACAGAGCCAGGACGGTCAGAGGGAAAACCACGGTGTTGGCCGCGTTGCCGTAGGAGCCCAGATAATCAGCGTTGGCGATGAAGATCTGGTCCACAATATTGTACAGGGCCGCCACCAGCAGAGAGATGATGCAGGGAATAGAGTATTTGCGCATCAGCGTCCCGATCTTTTCAGTTTCCAGAAATTGATTTGTTTTTGTCTGTTCCATAAAACCTCCTACAATAAAAAACAACATTCCGCTAAACTAAAGCAAACGCAGGTGTCAGACCTGTATTGGCCGGTCAGCGATATTTGATCATACAAAAAAAGACAGTACGCAAACCAGCCGGACTTATACCTTTTGGTTACACACTGTCTTTGTCAGTGGAAATATTAGCACATTTTTTTTTAAAAGTCAAAAAGAAATTTTGCGGTTGATGTCCGGTTACTATGCTGAAGTGAAAAGTTAACTTCCACTTTGAAAGACAGCTCCAAAAAAGTTGC
>JAJQID010000023.1 GCA_021199405.1 Lachnospiraceae bacterium | reverse complement strand
GGGCAGACCACCACCGGCTCATTTTCATCCACGCCCCGGACGTCCTTCAGATACGCCGTAGCCAGGGCAATGGCCGGGAAGGTATCTCTCCGACATGGCTCCACACTGATACCCACCGCTTCCCCCAACTGATTATGGATGGCGGACACCTGGGATCTTGAGGTGGCGACGGTAACCTCCGCATCCACATCCACCGCACGAATCTGGCGGTAGACCCGCTGCACCATGGATTCGTACTCCCCATCCTTTTTTCTGAATATTTTAATAAACTGCTTGGAGCGGACATCGTTGGACAGCGGCCAGAGCCGTTTGCCGGATCCGCCGGACAATAGAATAATGTTCATGTTTTTTATTTTACCTCTTTATCCGCAGCGTCACCTTTCAGCCCGCATGGGATTATTCAGAAAGTCCTCATAGGCCAGACGGATTCCCTCCTCCAGCTCCGTTTTATAGGTCCATCCCAGCGCGGTAGCCTTGGACACATCCAGAAGCTTCCGGGGCGTGCCATTGGGCTTATCCGTATCCCACAGAATTTCGCCGGTATAACCGATCACCTTCGCCACCAGCTCCGTCAGCTCTTTGATGGTCAGCTCTTTACCTGTACCGGCGTTGACGGTCTCGTTGCCGCTGTAATGATTCATCAGAAATACGCACAGGTTAGCCAGATCGTCCACATACAAAAACTCCCGCAGAGGACTTCCGTCTCCCCAACAGGTGACGGAGGTCTTTCCCTCCACCTTCGCCTCATGGAAACGGCGGATCAACGCCGGAAGCACATGAGAATGAGTCGGATGGTAATTGTCATTGGGGCCATACAGGTTGGTGGGCATGACAGAAATATAATCCGTTCCGTACTGTCTGTTTAAAAACTCACAGTATTTCAGTCCGGAAATCTTTGCCAGTGCATAGGCCTCGTTGGTCTTTTCCAGTTCTCCGGTCAGAAGGCAGCTTTCCTTCATGGGCTGGGGCGCCATTCTGGGGTAAATGCAGGAGGAGCCCAGAAACTCCAGCTTTTTGCAGCCGTTTTTCCAGGCAGCATGGATCACATTCATCTCCAGAATCATATTGTCATACATAAAATCCGCCAGAGCGCTCTCATTTGCCACAATGCCGCCCACCTTTGCAGCTGCCAGAAATACATATTCCGGCTGCTCTTCGGCAAAGAAAGCCTCCACCTGATCCTGTCTTGTCAGATCCAGCTCCCTATGGGTCCGGGTAATCAGGTTGGTATAGCCCTGACGCTCCAACTCCCGGACAATGGCGGAACCCACCATACCACGGTGACCTGCCACATAAATTTTCGCATTCTTTTCCATCATTTAATATTCATCTCCCCTTTGTCTGCTCCGGCACATTTGCCACAACTTCTTTCAAATTTGTCTGCTCAGAAGCAACCTTCATCGCTCTGCAGAGCCCCGTCTGCTCCGGAGTCTTTCTGTCCCTTACTGATTCATCTGCTCCTGCGCCTCTTTCACAGCTCTCTCCTGCTTCGCCAGAGTGCGGTCGTGCTCCGCCATGATGCGCACCAGCTCCTCATAGCTGGTTTTCTGAGGATTCCAGCCCAGCTTCGTCCTGGCCTTGGTGGGATCACCCCAGAGATTGTCCACATCCGTGGGTCTGAACCACTGCGGATTGACGCTCACCAGCAGCCTGCCTGTGGCCACATCATAGCCCTTTTCCTGCAGCCCTTCTCCTTCCCAGCGGATGATTATCCCATTAGCCGCAAAGGCCTTTTCCGTGAAATCTCTCACCGTGTGCTGAACACCGGTTGCAATAACAAAGTCTTCCGGCTCGTCCTGCTGCATGATCAGCCACATGCACTCCACATAATCCTTCGCGTAGCCCCAGTCCCTGAGGGAATCCATATTTCCCAACTCCAGATGGTCCTGCAGCCCTTCCGCAATACGCCCGGCCGCCAGGGTAATCTTCCTGGTGACAAAATTCTCTCCACGACGCTCAGACTCATGATTAAATAAAATACCGTTAACCGCGAACATCCCATAGGCCTCCCGGTACTCTTTGGTGATCCAGAAGCCATACTGCTTGGCTACCGCATATGGACTGTAGGGGTGAAATGGCGTAGTCTCCCTCTGAGGAATCTCCTCCACCTTTCCGTAAAGCTCCGAGGTGGACGCCTGATAAATTCTGGTTTTGTGGGTCAGCCCCAGAATCCGCACCGCCTCCAGAATGCGCAGTACGCCGATGGCGTCCACGTCCCCGGAATATTCAGGAACGTCAAAGGAAACCTGTACATGGCTCTGAGCTGCCAGGTTATATATCTCGTCCGGCTGTACCAGACTGATGATTCTGATCAGGGATGAGGAATCAGACAGATCTCCATCGTGCAGGGTAATGGCGTTCTGCGCAATCAGATGGTCAATGCGGGCCGTATTGGAGATGGACGCCCGGCGGGTGATGCCATGAACCTCATAGCCCTTCTCCAGCAAAAATTCCGCAAGATATGAGCCGTCCTGCCCGGTGATGCCTGTAATCAATGCTTTTTTCATAATAAAATAAGACCTCCATAGTCATGTCTGGTACGGCGTTTGTAAGCGCTTGATAAAATCCGGTTATTTACGAAACACTGCACAAGATTTTCGGTCTTATTTTATGTCAAGTATTATTTTGGAAAAATTGAAGAAATGTGCTTTTTATAGCACAATATTGACTTTTTATAGTGAACATAAGCTTTCGAATACTATTGATGCCATTCACAGCCGCTTTTCCTGTGAACAGTATATTCTAATTTGTCAGAACGCGGGCAAGCCTGGAGGCCCCCCTGCCGTCGATATACCGCTGCATTTCACAGGATCGCCGGCTTCTTTCCTCACAGGTGTATCTGCCAATCAATAACGAAATCTTATTTTCAATCCCGTCGTATCTGGCGTCTCCCACATATACTATCAATCCCTCTTCATCAAACTGCCTGACATTGCCCAGCTGATTATCGGCAATCGAATAGGATATTGCAGGGGTTCCGCAGGCACATAATTCATATAAGGTAGTGCCGCCGGCTGATATAACCAGATCCGCCTCGTCAAAATAGCTCTTCATGTCAGAAGTATGCCTGCTGATAAAGACATTTTCCCACTCTCTGGCTTCCGCCGTCAGCTGATCGAAATAATGATAATACCGGCCGCACACCACATTTATCCTGCGAAATCCGGCCTTTCTCACTTCCATGAGAAGCTTTCTTAATATATTCTGGTTGTCCGTTCCCCCGGAAATAATCAGAATATTTTCCATCTCCTGACTGATTTTCTTTGGTCCGCAATGAGAGAATTCCTTCCTGAGGGGCGTATACTCCACGCCCAGATAGAGCTTCGTATTCTTATAGCGCTCCTGATATCTGAAATCCTTCCAATAGCACGCATAGCATATCAAATTGCGCACAGGATAAACAAAGGAATTGATGTCATCGATGTAGGACGTATCCGCAGCCTTTGTGAGCTCCGCCAGATAGCGGGGCGTTACCCGATAGCTGTCAATCAGAATTCTGCTCCCTGGCTTTTCACGCAGAATGGCTGTGATTTGAGGCAGTTCCGACTCCATATCACTCCAGAGCGTATTCAATATTCTGTTTTGGTAGCCTCTTTCGGACAGTAAATTGTCAGCCTCATGGTCAGCGGTAATGAAAATCACCTCCTCACCAAGGGCTCTTATTTCATCCGCAATCGACAGGCATCTCATCATATGACCTGTAGCGATTGTATCGTTCATATCCGCTCTGATAAACAAGTCCGTAGCCTCCCTGTGAGCAGCATTTCATTTTTTACAGATTATTCCCCATCATGCTGGTATATCGAAGTCAAAACTCCTGTGCTGTCAGGGAAAAATGCCAGCCAGCCGATCCTTCACGCTTTTAATGGTATCACCCCAGGAAAAATTCACCTTCCCGCGTATCTCCTCCAGCTGGGCATTGCTGTGATAAGAGCCTTTTTCGCTGTGTATAATGGGAGTATAATTTCCTGCCAGAATGGCCTCCCAGTTCTCCTGAAATAATTCCATAATTTCCTTTTGCAGAACTTCGTATGAGGAGGCGAAGGTTTCCGTACTTTCATCAAAAAATAATTCCTTCTGGAAAACGATATCCCCCTTGTCCAGCTTCTCCGCCAGCTTGTGAATGGAAACTCCCTTGGGAGAGTTCTCAATAAAGCTCCAGAAATTGGGTGACGAGCCCCGATTCCAAGGAAGATAGGACACATGAAGGTTCAGCGCGTTTTCTTTCATCCCGGCAATCACATCACCGGGTATGATATATTTATAATTATAGCTCACCAGTATGTCCGGACCAAATGACCTCAGCTTCACCAAATCCAGGGGCTCGCTGTACAAATGACAGTCTGCCCTCTCGGATATCCAGTGATACAGCGGCATTGTGTTCTCATTATTTGTCAGGAACAAGACTTTTTTTCTCGCTGCGTTGTTGAATTCCGACCCGCTCATATGCATGCTCCTATCATTTCCAGCCAAATAGGCTCACCCTTTTTGATATCCCTCAGCGCAACCTGTCCGAGCGCGGCGTCATAATATTTGGGAGCCATCCCATATCCCGGTCTGATGATGCGAATATTCTCCGGAGTTAACCGCTCCCCCCTGCTGATATCCTTTACACAGAACACAGAGCGCCGGAAAATAATATTGCTTTCCTCCTGCCTGGTCTTGCCGTATTTCACCACACCGATTGCCCTCTCAGCCTGGCGGATGTCCTGAACCATTTGTTTAAATTCCGCCGGGTTCATGGAAAAGGAGGAATCCGCCGACTCCAGCGCTCTGTCCAGGCAGAAATGCTTTTCAATAATCTTTGCTCCCAGCGCCACCGCGGTTACAGCCCCGACGGAGCCCATGGAATGATCCGACAGCCCCACCGGGACTCCGAAAATCTCCCCCATATTGCGCATCGTCATCAGATTCATTTCATCCGTGATGGCAGGATACGCGCTCGCACATCTCAACAGTGCAAACTCTTCATTGCCCGTGCTCCTCACCGCCGCCACCGCTTCATCAATTTCAGCCAGGCTGGACATCCCTGTCGAGAGAATCATCGGTTTTCCCTTCGAAGCAATATACCTGATCAGAGGAAGATCCACCAGTTCAAAGGACGCTACCTTATAAAACTCCACTCCAATGCTCTCCAGGAAATCCACCGCCGTATTGTCAAAGGGCGTGGAAAAAAAATCGATCCCCGTTTTTTCCGCCTCTTCCTTCAGCTCCCCCTGCCATTCCCAGGGCGTATAGGCCCGCGAATAAAGCTGATAGAGGTTCTCCCCCTTCCAGGTTCCATCGCCGATATGAAAATACTCATTATCGCAGTCAATCGTCAGAGTATCCGCCGTATATGTCTGGATTTTGATACAGTCCGCCCCCGCTTCCTTCGCCGCGTGAATAATTTCCTTTGCCCGCTCAATGCTTCCCCCATGGTTGGCTGACATTTCCGCAATAATATAGGCCGGCGCACCTGCGCCAATCTCTCTGCCCCTGATCCTCATTTACTCCCCTTTCCGATTCACCATCAGCTTATATTTTAATTCAGCGATCTCCCAATCGGTTTCATTGTCAATGTCCTGAACCTCCATTTCCGAGACAATGATCGGGGCATAGGAATCAGAATTAAAAGTCAGATCCCTGTTTACCCGATAAAAATAAAACTGCCCGCAGTCATGGTAAATCGGTTCCAGATCCTGACTTCTGGAGCTCTGATACTCCGGGTACTGGTAATGCAGAAGGCCATCCCGCATAATCAGTCCTCTCTGGGGAGGAAAGGAAAACCGCACCACCGGCAGCACACTTTCCGCGCCGGTTTCGTTCAGGATTTCATGGGCTTTCCGAAGCTTCCGGGCTGTCACAAAGGGCGCCGTGGGATAAATACAGCACATTTCATCAAACAGCTTCCCCGCCTGCGCGTAGCAGGACAAAACCTCTTCCAGCACATCCTTCATCGTCGCATAGTCGTTGCTGGTGTCTGCGCTTCTCATAAAGGGAACACTGGCCCCGGCCTTCCTGGCAAGCTCCGCAATCTCCTCACTGTCCGTGGAAACCATAACCTCATCAAAGACGCCGCTTTCCAGCGCCGCCTGAATGGAGTATTCCATGATCGGTTTTCCACAGAACTCTTTTATATTCTTTTTTGGTATTCGTTTGGAGCCCCCGCGGGCTGTGATGATGGCGATGGATGACATTTATATTTTCTCCCCTAAATCAAATGTTATTTTACCTTACCGTGGATATTTATTTTATCTATAATTACATTTACTACATATCTGATACTTTCATCTTTGAGAATATACAAAAATACAGTATAAAGCAGAGCAGAAAGCGGTACCGCAATACAGAATGTAAGTATTGCCGAAAGAGTATAGTTACTTAACCAAAGTCCTGTTAAAATAATGGGGAACGCAGAAACCAGGCATTTCAGACAGTGCTTTACCAGCACACCCATATCCATATATTCTCTGGATTTTGCAAAGCAAATTACAAAAACAGAAAATTCAGCCAACAGTGTCGCGGCGGCGGCACCCTGTACGCCAAGGCGAGGAACAAACAGAAGATTTAAGATAAAATCTGAAGCAGCACCCACCAATGTAGCAATAAAAAGGACATTATCCTTATTATTGGGGACCAGAATCTGCCACCCCAGCAGATAATCCAGTGTTGAAAAAATAAGATTCAAAGATAGTATTTTCATCGCTCCGCTTGCTGGAATAAACTCAGCGCCGCTGAAAATTTCGATTGCCTGACGACTAAATGTCCATAATCCAACGGCACAGGGAATGGCAATCAATGTGATAATATTTGACGCGTTTTTTGCCAATTCTCGAAATTCTTTTGAATTTCCTCTTCCAACCTGATAAGATAACCGCGGTGCGAACACCGTACATATGGCAGTAGTAAACTGCCCAAGCAGCTTTGCCAGCTTTGAGGCCGCTGTGTACAAACCGACCGCCTCATCATTCATCATAATGCCCAGCATTGTAGTATCAAGAAGGGAATAGATACTGGATGATATTATAATGGAAAACAACAATATACAAGGACGTATATGTATTTTTAGCTGCAGCCGGAAGCCGGAAAATAATTTGATCCTCCTGGTAATTCCATAAAAATTCCACAGGCAATTCAGCATATACGGTAAAATAATAACAATTGCATAAATCAATTCGTCATCCCGGCTTCTTAAAAGCAAAAGCATTACCGCAAATGAGATCAGGAAACTGAAAACGGAACGTTTCGTAATAAACACATAATCCTGAAGTACATTATATACCCAGTCAAGATTGAGACCATAAAAAACGACATACAAAGAAAAAACCCACAGCAGCTTTTTATAATTTTGAAAAATATTAATTTGAGAAATCAATATATATGCCGTCAACGCAACAGCCGTGGTAATCAGATTTAAAACAATTAATTCTGATACCAGCTTTCCAAGCCTTTCTTTATCGTCTCTGATTTTAGCCCCCTCTCTAAGTCCATAGGACGCTATTCCAAAAGAAGCTGCCAGCTGAAAATAAGACGCTATTGACTGTATATACTGTACCCGTCCAATTCCCACAGTTCCCAGAATTCTTGTCGCATATGGGAACATAACAACAGGACCTAATGCCATGATCGCTGTACGAATCATGTATATCAAAAAATCTTTAGAGATTTTATTGTCAGTCATTATAATCCTCTCTCAAAAATATTGGCAATCTGCGATCATATCCTTCCCCCGGACTTACAGCAGAATCTCGTCCACAAACTGAGCCAGCGATTCTACAGTCACACCCTGACCATAATCAGAATTCCCGGAGCAGGCCTGTTTATCTCCCGCGATCAGCGCAGTTTGACACCCGGCATTTATTCCTGCTCTGATGTCACTCTCACTGTCTCCAACCATCCAGCTGTTCCTTAAATCGATATGAAAATTCTCCGCCGCCTTCAACAGCATTCCCGGTTTGGGCTTGCGGCAGTCACAATCTATCTTCAGCTCCTTCACTTCCCCCTCATACCCGGCATGTGGATGATGAGGGCAAAAATATATGCCATCCAGATAAGCTCCCTGAAGTCCCAGAAGGGTCTCCATCTTATTGTGAATCTCATCCAGTTCCTCCAGAGACACCTCTCCTCTGGCAATGACAGGCTGATTGGTCACAACGATAGCCAGATAGCCGGAAGCGTTTATCTTCCTTATAGCGTCAGCTACTCCTTCGATCAGCTCGAAATCATCAATATTTCGCAGAAAGCCAACATACTGATTGATGGTGCCGTCCCGGTCAAGAAACACTGCCTTCTGAAGGTTTCGCAGATTCCTGGCTGCCACCCGGCCTGCCCTGAAATTCTCCGTTACCGACCAAAACC
The DNA here is from genome assembly GCA_021199405.1 of Lachnospiraceae bacterium. Classification (GTDB taxonomy): domain Bacteria; phylum Bacillota; class Clostridia; order Lachnospirales; family Lachnospiraceae; genus RGIG6307. The sequence goes on along the minus strand of JAJQID010000023.1, from coordinate 1,040 downwards.
GCTCCGGCGTTCCCATATCCCTGACATATTCTGAACTATCATAGCAAAACATCTTCCCGGTACCGGCCAACGGCTTCAGAAGCTGACGATCAAGATCCACTTTTTGCGTTAAAATCACCGTTTCAAGAACGGACGGGCTGATCACATGCAATCCGGCATTAACCCGGTTTTTGTAATACCGGGGGCGCTTATCCTCCTTTGTCAGCCAGGCCTGTACAGCTCCCTGAGAATCCGCAATGATCAGACCACTGTCGTATGGATGATCATTGGGATGGGTAAAAAGCGTAGCCGCCGCTTTTTTCTCCCGATGATACTTCACCATCCGGTTAAAATCAATATCAAAAATAACATCTCCGTTTAAAAGAAGAAAATCCTCCGTCAGCCTGTCCTTCAAACAAAGCAGCGCTCCCGCATTTCCCAAAGGCGTCTCCTCCACAAAATACTCGATGCTTACCCCAAAGGGCTCCCCTGTAACCGCTGATCTGGCACTGCCATCCCCAAAATAATCCATGATTACCCTGCTCATATAGCCCACTGTAAGGATAATATCGGTAAAGCCCTGATCTCTCAGACAGTAAAGCTCTCTTTCCAGAACAGGCATTCCATCGATCGGTATCATTGGTTTAGGTATATCTGAAGCAACAGAGGCAATCCGCGTTCCCCTGCCTCCGGCCATTATAACTGTTTTCATCTGTGTGTGCAATCCTCATTCCCACCAAAAAATCGCTCTTCCAGCATCAGGCACCAGCAGTGATACACCGGGAGATGGAGTTCCTGAATCATAAAGGTTTCCATCTCCGGCACTCTGACCGCCACATCAGCCACTGAAGCCAGTTCGCCTCCCTTCCTGCCGGTAAGCCCGATTACCTTAATGCCATATGCTCTCGCCACCACAGTAGCATTCATAATATTCTCGCTGTTTCCGGATGTAGAGATGCCAAGAAAAACATCCCCAGGCCTTCCATAGCCAAAAAGCTGCTGTGCAAAAACTCCCAGACCATCCACATCATTGATGTAAGCCGTTGTGAGCGCTTCATGAG
>JAJQID010000045.1 GCA_021199405.1 Lachnospiraceae bacterium | reverse complement strand
GAATAAGAATTGGACTGGTACAGAGAGCCGTTGGTATTGGCGATATTGGCCACTGCCATATAAAAGGAATCATCCCCGTCATAAACAGCCTGAGTCACTACCACCATCATCTGAAACAGCCACAGCGCCAGCACCAGAACAAGCAGGAGTTTTTCCTCCCTTCCCCAATGCAAAACCGCGGATACTGTCGGTTTTTCCTTTCTTCTTATCATGAAAACCAGACCTGCCAGCCCCAGCAAAAAGCAAAGCGGCAGGTAACTCCACATCACAGTTTCCAGCGTCCCGCCCCACAGAATTACAGGGACAGTGATCAGCTGAAATACCGCCCAGAGCAGAAACTGTCCCTTCAGGAGGCGCAGGCCTCCCTCAAAGCCATTATGATATTGAAAAAGGCCGCCGACACATACCGGGAGGATCAGCAGCCAGAAAAATAAAATTGCGTAACCCATATTCTTATTCTCTCCGATTCGTATGAACCAGCAGCAGCGGCAGATACCCCAGCACTGCCTGAAAAGCTGCGTATTTATAATTAAATATCGCCGCCCCTCTCATCATAAAAAGGACAGACAGCCCCACCCACAGCAAAAGCAGCGGCCAGTACCGCCGGCGCATCTCTTTCACACCGGAAAAGCCGCCGGACAGCCAATAAACCAGGGTCAGCGCCAGACCAACAGCATAGCCCAACAGACACACACACATGTAGGTCTCCGCCAGATAAGGCGTACCCGCCAGAAACTGCTGAAGGCTCCAGCCAAATTCCGCCAGAATTGTGCCGTCAGAATAAAACGGATACATCAGCATGGGAGAAAGATAACAGGCAATGTCCTCGAGGATCATCCGCACGTCCATCTTGGTTCCGCACAGAAAGCCGTACCAGGCAAGCTCCAGGTAAATCTCCCCTGTCCGCTCCGCTCCCACAGCCTCCATCAGATCGCTCTCCAACATAGTATCCAGCTCATAGGGATAAAGCCGGAAGTTGTTGATCTCAGTCAGGGTGTATCTGTCCTGTATTTCCTGAGGCAAGCCTTCTGTCAGATTCCAGTCCAGCCCCGGGTAGGCAAATCTTTTCAGTAAAACACTCTCCCACGAAATCTGCATCCGGTTCGGGTTCAATTTATTCTGAATAATGATGCCCGTAAGGGCAAGACCCGCTCCAATCAAAAGCACCGCTAAAAGGCGCAGCGCACCGGTTATTTTTTTCTTTTCAGAAATTCTGATGCGGATCATCGACAACGCAACAAATAAAAGCGCCGCACAGCAGCTGTATGCCGCTCCACACAAAATCAGAACTGCTGCGCAGCAGCCCCATAAAACCGCCTGCCTCCGCAGAGGCCCGCGCCGGTGCCGGTGACAGTCCATCATCACTGCCGTCATGCACAGAATTGCCGCAAGCGCCGCTCCGTGCTCTGTCTCCGACAGGCAGATCTGCATGACAAAGGGAATGGTGAGAGCCGCAAAGGAGGAAAACAGACGGCGCCATCCGTCAGAAAAACAGCCCAACAGGCTGTACAGCCCGCCAAACACCGCCGCCGTCTGCACGATATGCACCGGCAAAACCGGCAGGCTGCTGATCCACCTTCCCATGACAGATACCGTATCAAATTGTTGTGCCCTGGTCACATTGCCCAGCCAGTACCCTGCGCCGAGAGCGCACTGGGTCACCAGAAACAGACCCAGAAAGCCCCGCAGGAAAATCAGGCAACGCGATCTTATTTTTTCTCTCATCTTGCAGCGTAAAATTTCAGAATCTGGTCAATAATGTAATCCACCTGCTCCTCTCTCAGGCTGTAATACATGGGCAGGCGCATCAGGCGCTCGCTCTCCTTCGTGGTATACACATCCTCTCCATGGAAGCGGCCGAACTGCTGTCCCGCGGGGGAGGAGTGCAGCGGAATATAATGAAAGACACAGAGCACCTCTTTTTCCTTCATATAGGAAATCAGCGCGGTCCTCTCTTCCAGATCCTTCGCCTTGATATAAAACATGTGAGCATTGTGGACGCAGCCCTCGGGAATCACCGGCAGTTCAATCCTGCCGCTCTGCGCCAGACCAGACAGACCCTCATAATAGCGGTTCCATAATTTCAGTCTGGTCTCGTTGATCTCATCCGCCATCTCCAGCTGGGCGTACAGATAAGCCGCGTTCAGGTCGCTGGGCAGATAGGAAGAGCCGTGATCCACCCAGGTATACTTGTCAATCTGTCCCCGGAAATATTTGGTCCGGTTGGTGCCCTTCTCACGGATGATCTCCGCTTCCTCAGCCTTTGACGAATCCTTCACCAGCAGAGCACCGCCCTCTCCCATGCTGTAGTTTTTGGTCTCATGGAAGCTGTAGCAGCCATAGTCGCCGATGGTGCCCAGCGCCTGCCCCTTATAGCTGCTCATGACGCCCTGTGCCGCGTCCTCCACCACAATCAGATTGTACTGTTTCGCAAGCTCCATAATTTTGTCCATTTCGCAGGAGACGCCGGCGTAATGCACGGGGACGATGGCTCTGGTTTTGTCGGTGATGGCATCCTCGATCTTATTTTCATCCAGATTCATGGTGTCCGGACGGATATCCACAAAAACCACCCTGGCTCCCCGCAGCACAAAGGCATTGGCGGTGGATACAAAGGTATAGGAGGGCATGATCACCTCGTCCCCGGGCTGAATATCCGCCAGAAGGGCCGCCATCTCCGTAGCGTGGGTGCAGGAGGTGGTCAGCAGACATTTGGCCGTGCCGGTCCTTTTCTCAAACCATTCATTGCACTTGTGGGTAAACTGTCCGTCGCCGCAAATCTTCTGATTCTCCACGGCGATTTTCATATAGTCCATCTCTTTTCCGGTAAACGGGGGCACATTAAAGTTGATCATTTTTGTTTTCCTTCCTCAATAATAAATGTCGCAGATCTCATTACTGAAAATACAGCTGTAGTCATTTTCCACTATCATATCATATAACAATCCAAATTTGTAGCCATAAAATGCCGTAAACTGCTCACTGTCCGTTCCATTCGCCAAAGCATTTTCCAGAATCACATTAAAATCCGGCCCCACAAAGATATAGGGACGCTCCTTTTCCAGATTTGCCTCAATTTCCGCAAGCTCTGCCTCGAACACTTCCCCGGAATAGGAATCCAGATCAGGCCAGGGACTCATCAGGAAGGGCATTTTCAGATAGGCGGACAGGGCAGGCACATTGCCGTAAAGGATGGCTGTGCTGCCGCTCATTTCCTCATCAGCCGCGAACTCTCCCAGCTCCTCCCACTGAGCCGCCCGGACAGCGCTGGTTTTCATCCCCTTCAGGCTGTCGATACTCTCCACCTGCACCGTCCTGTCCCCGTTGGAGGTATCGTCCCGGAACACGTAATTGGCTCCGAAGCCCGTGGAAAGGTAGAGAAGAAGGGTCAGATAGACAATGGACATGGCTTTGACCGGATAATTGTTAAAAGACAGCCGCAGACCGCTTTTTCCCAGAACCGGCTCAATGGTCCCCTTCGCACCTTTTTCGCCGAACAGCTGCCACAGAGTATCCAGCACAAAGCACAGGGGCAGAAACATGAAATTGACGGTAGTGGTCATCTGGTTATTGCTGCCGATGGGTGTGATTCCGATGATGATGATCACTATCAGAGCCAGCAGCTTTTTCTCCGCAGAAAAGCTTTTCATCAGCAGGACTGCCACCGCCAGCACCAGCGTAGCCAGCATCAGCAGAGTGGTGGGGCCTAATACCGCCGACAGGCTGTCAAACTGAAAGACAAATAACCCTCTTGAATAAAAAAATGCCATCAGCAGAATACAGCAGACAAAATAGCCGGTCTTTTTAACCTTCTCCAGCTTCCCCGGCAGGATCAGAAAGCCCAGGACTCCCAGCACAATCGCCAACAGCAGAATGTAAAGCCACCAGCCCATGCCGAAATAGGACTGAATCAGGTTATAAACCATAGCGTACGGAGTATAGTCCTGAGCGTTATCCGTCATGCCAAAAAGCCGCACAATGCCCTGTATATAACTGTCAATCCCATATTGAATATGAATCTGGAGCAGTCCCACCGCCATACCGGCCCCATAGCCCAGCACACAAAAGCCAGTATCCTTCGCCACCTCCGCAAATTTCTTCTTTTTCAGCAGGCCATAGAACCAGACCGCCACAATCAACGACATCTCTGTCAGATTTGGGAAACGCACCAGAACGTTCAGCCCCAGCAGCACTCCCGCAGCGGCCAGATATTTTCTCTCATTTCCCGTCAGTCCCAGCCATAAAAGCATAATGCCTGCGCCAAAGAACAGATAGGTCAGATAATTATACACGCAGGTGGTAGGACACCAGCACAGATTCAGGGCCATAAACACGCCCAGAAAAGAAAGCCAGCCCGGCGTCCCCACGCATTTCGAAAAGAAAAGAAAGGTGAATACCGCCAGCACCGCCGGAAGCAGACTTGTGTAAATATTAATTCCCAGGAGCGTGCTCCCTCCGGGCAGTAAAGTAAAAAAATGCCCCAGCTTACTGGCCAGATAGGTAGAGAAAAGCCACATGGAGTCCATCCGGTCCATATAGAGAAAGTTGGCAAAATGATAACCGGTATCCGTAGCGTCGATTCCGACGTTGACCTTGCGGAAGGTATACAAAAAGAGAAGCACCGAGAGGAGCACCGTGGTAACAGTGGCAGTATTAGAGGATATATTTCGTTTTTCAGTATTTAATCGCATCATTTTATTACGCTTTCCTGGTAAGTGATCATATCATCATAGCGAGAGCCTCGCGCAAAGTTATCATATTTTCTCTCCATACTCCGTAAATTTTCTTTATCTCCGTGAATAACGCGAAGCCTCCATGGAAACTGCAAATTCCGAGTGCGGCGCAGTGAAACTGTCGGGCGATTTCTGCGCGGCGGAGATGAGACCCAGGTATTGTGGAAGCCTTTGCTGACACAATACCAGCTTTCAGGGGCTCATCGCAGCGTTTCGCGAAGCATGAGCCCGACAGTTTCACTGCGCCGCACGACCCTTTGACCCTTTGCTAATTCACCGCCTCATCCACCTTCCGCAAAAGTCCCGGCACCGGCGTATGCTCAAGCACCTTCCCGCCCGCTTTAAACAGAAGGCTCCGCAGGAAATCCACGCAAAGCCCCACCGCCATCACAACCGCCACCTTCACAATCCACTCCGCCAGCAACTGCAAGAGCGACCCAGGCACTCCCACCTGCAGCCAGACCGGCCACTGATAACGGAGCAGCACATTCTCATGCAACAGATAAACTCCCAGAGAATAAGGAGCCAGTCGAACGATCACACGGCTCACCCATCCTTCGCCGCTCTTCCTATCAGCAAACAGACAGAAAAACGCCACCGAGGCAATCAGCACAAAAATATGGTTATAGCCGTAGGTAAGCGCTACCCTGTCCGTAAACCGTCCGGTTGCCAGATAAATCCTGTTCATCACAAAGCCTCCGGCCCAGGTTCCCAGAACCCCTGCCAGATAAACCGCAGCCGCTCTGCCCTTTGTGGCCAGAAAGGGAAGGCCATATTTTCTGATATAGGCCGCAATCAGATACAGCGCCACAAACCAGAGTACGCCGTAGCCGTTATCATCCACAGTGAATGTCACCGGCAACACGGACTTGAAAAGCACCTGGGGCAGCGTCACCAGAACCGTAGCCGCAGCCAGCTGCTTTTGATTCATGGCAGCGATGGCCCGGTTTAACAGCGGCGTCAGCAGCACCAGCATAACGTACGCGGTCATAAACCAGTAATGCTCCATATTTAACGGAAAAATCAACATCAGCCAGTCGTAAGTGGTAAGCCCCGACAGGTCAAGCACGCCCACAGCCCCCAGAAGCAGCGGAATGACCAGACTGTAAAACCATACCTGCAGCACAATCTGCAAAAGCCTTCCCAGCCGAAACCGGGACTGACACATGAAATATCCGGTCAGCAGCACATACACATTCACCGCCACAAAAGCCCCTGACTCCAGCAAATAAGCCGCCCGGTCCAGCCAGTCCAGTTCAGAGGTCAGCGGCGGCAGAATATTCCCCTTGCTGAGGTAGTGCAGGGTCACCACCAGCGCCATGGCCGTCAGCCGCAGCGCCTCAAAATTACTCTGTCTTTTTTTCATGGAGCTGTTCCTCCTTCAGGGTGTCCTTCGCGATAATATAGCGGGGACGTCCCTTCACTTCCTCATAAATCCTGGCGATATAATGGCCGATCACGCCCATGCTCAGCATCAGCAGCCCTCCCACGATCAGAATCAGCAGAATCACCGTGGTAAAGCCCTCCACCGCATTGTGAGTGAAATAATTAAATAAGGTCTGCGCGCCCAGAATCACGGACGCCAGAATAAACACCATTCCCGTCACTGTCACCATCTGCAGCGGCGCCGTAGTAAAGGAGGTGGTATTACTGACGGCATATCTGATCAGCCCCATAAAGCTCCACTTGCTCTCCCCCAGCGTCCGCTTCTGTACCTCGTAAGAGACAGTGATGGAGGAAAAGCCCGCCCAGAAGGTCAGTGCCCGGAAAAAGGTATTCCGCTCGGTCAGTTCGGTCAGCACCTCCATGACCCTCCGATCCAGCAGCTTGAAATCCGAGGTATCCCGCATGTCCATCTTCATTACCCGGCTCATCAGCCCGTAAAATACATTTGCAAAGAATCGATGCAGCCCGCTCTCCTGTCCCCGGTCACTCTTGACGCCCTCCACAATGTCGTAGCCCTGCCGCCAGAGCCGGTACATCTCAGGAATCACCTCCGGCGGATGCTGAAGATCGCAGTCCATCACCACGCAGCAGCTTCCCTTCGCCAGCTGCAACCCCGCAAAGATCGCTGCCTCCTTGCCGAAATTCCGGCTGAACTGAATTCCGCGGATACGATGATCCTCCACGGACAGCTTTTGAATCTCCTCATAGGTATTATCCCGGGAACCGTCGCTGACAAAGAGGAGCTCATAGGGAATATCCGCTCCCTCCAGCACCTCCTTTAAGCGGGCCGCCGTATTCGCGATATTGGCCTCCTCATTATAGGAAGGAAGAATGATCGATAATAAAGCCATGGCCTTACTCCTTATTTTCCGTCTTGACGTACAGCACCCCGTCCACAATCACCATGCAGTTCTGAGCCGGGAAGGGATCCAGGGCACGATACTCTTCGGATTCATAGATTTCCGTCATATCCTCGCTGTCCACCAGCTGCACCGTCACCCCGAAATAATATTCCCAGAAATCCTTATAATTCTGAGCCGTATATACCAGATAATCGCCGCTCGTGCCCAGAAGAGAATCCGTCACCCCTACGGTCAGATCGGTACTGGGAAGGGTCTCGTCACTGACCACCCCGATCATGGCGATGGGCATATCATAGGTATAGCCCTCCATCTGCTCGATTCTGTCCAGCAGCCGCAGACAATAGCTATAGGTTTTGGAAAACTTTTTTTCCAGATTAAAATAGGCCACGTTGCAGATCAGAATATAGGAAAATATCACCACAAGGGCACTGATCGTTCCTGCCCAGGGAAGGGCAACGGCAGCCTTTTTTACTGGAAACTCTTCCCCCAGCCTGTCAATGACAGCCACCGCGCAGACCGGCATCAGCACCCACTGATACCGCATCAGCGAATGATAGGTTACATCCGGCGAAATCACCAGCATCACGTTAAAGCAGACCGGCAGAATCACCGCAGCAGCAGCAAGGCACAGCAGACTCCACACATTCCGATGACTCCCCGCCCGGATGAAGGCGGCGCAAAACACCAGCGCTGCCGCCAGAAAAAGTACCGCTGATGCCGCCAGCCCAACTCCCTTCTGCACCATAATATTTCCCCGCAGGGTGTGCGTGACAAAATCCCTGTATACATTAATCAGAATGCTGACAATGCTGTGGGTATTCTCACTGCCGATGCCCTGATAACCGGACAACTCCGTATTCTGTATTTTCAGGCAGATCTGCAGCATTCCATAATAGACTGCTGCTCCCAGAACGCCCATCCCCGCATAGCGCAGGGTCAACAGCCAGTTTTCTTTCACATTTCTTTGAAAAAACCAGGCTCTGCACACACCGTACACCGCCAGCACCATGGCAAAAGCCAGATATGCCTGATATATGCCCATGGAAAAGCCAAGAAGTATCCCTCCCCACAAAAACCCCTTGGGAGACCTCTCCACCAGACACACGGAAAGCGCCGCCAGAAGCAGCGCCAGCATATACCCGTCCGCCGTGAAAATATAGGCGAAATTGGAGCTCAGAGAAGGATACACCGCCAGAAGCGCCGCAATGATCACACCGCTGTAGGTATGCTTCAATCTGAAAAAACGGCACAGCGCCACCGCTGTCAGCCCCAGATAGAAAAGGGACAGCAGTCCGATCACCCAGGGCAGGGTATAATCCGTAGAAATATGACAGGCCACCGTCAGAAACCACCGCCCGGAGGTGATCATATTCTGATCGAAGTAAATACCAGAAAGTCCATCATGGTTGGGAATATCGCTCACAAAAATACGCAGATGGGCACAGAGTCCCGCAGCAAACGCTGCCAGAAAGACCAACCCATCCTGAGCGGAAATCTTCTGTTTTATTTTCATCAAAAAATTCTCTACCGTCATGATTCTCCTCTGCTGCCGCCTGCTCAATCCTCATTTTCCAATATGACCGCCGCGATGCTGTCCGTCAGCACCTCTCTTCCTTCCTCCTCCAGATGCAGGCCGTCCCCGGTAATCGTATAATCATAAATGGTTTCCCTGTTGATGACGCTGTCATGATAATTGTCTATAAAATAAACCCCGTATTTCTCCGCCACACATTGCTCGCGCACCACATATTCCTCCAGCAGATATTCTCCCCATTCTCCGCTGTCGCAGAAGATCTGTTCTCCATCTCTGGTCAGGTAATTGAAAACCGGAGAGGAGATATAGATGGCAAGCTCAGGGAACGCCGACTGAAGCCTCTCGATACAGTCACCTAACACCTGCTCGAAGACATCCGGGGAAACCTGATTGGCATAATCATTGGCCCCGAAGCAGATGACCAGAATATCCACCTGGGAAAAATCTGTCTCCTCCAGCCTGGCCAGACGCTCCGGGAAATATTCAATGGCAGAATTTCTCTCGATAGCTGCGTGCTGCACAGAAAAATCACGCAGTACGATGGAGTTGACCAGCGCTTCAAAGCTAAAGGATTCCTCCCCCAGCGATTCCCAAAGCTCCTCATTGAAGGCCACAATACTGCTGCCGCCGAACGCCGCATTCTGCACTTCCATATCCAGCTTTTCACTCAGCACCTCGTCCACCGGTCCCCCGTTATGGAACTGATTGCCCACCACGCTGTCCCCCATCAGAACCACCTGATGCTCCGTTCCCGACCAGCTGATTTTGGATATCACCCAGAGAGCTGCCACCACCATGAAACAGAGAGCTCCCAGAATAGGGT
>JAJQID010000021.1 GCA_021199405.1 Lachnospiraceae bacterium | reverse complement strand
TTTGACTTCTATAAGGACAGGGGAAACGGCAGCATTATTTATCAGCATTATTCTGATTATAAAACAGGCGATTTTGTGCAGGGAGAGCCCGGCGAGGTGACGGGGAATCTCCTGAACCTGGATTATGTGCCGACGGTACCCTTCAGCTGGGAGGGAATTCCCATGAAAAAGCTGCCCTGTATCACTGACGGAGTTTTTCAGAATGTGCAGGCTACCGTGCGTTTTGCTTTTTACCTGAATGTACCTGCCACCGGACAGTACAGCAAGCTCTCCTGTGCGCCCGGGGAGGAAAGCTTTGAGGAGATGAAAAAGCGGCCCGGCCTGCATGTGGTGAACTTCTCAGATTTCCAGATGGATTTCATGAGCGGACACTTTGGGGGCGAGATTCGTCTGGCTTATCTGAATGATGGAGAAAAGATCACTCCGGTCACCGGCGGCTCCATCAACGGCAGCATCTTTGATGCTCAGAAGAATTTCACGTTCTCTAAAGAGACCCAGGACACCTCGAAGTTCAGCGGCCCGAAGGCGGTACTGCTGAAAAATGTGAATGTAGCGGGACGCTGAATGGCGCGTTTGTGGGAATGGAAATGGAGGAGCGGCCTGACAGTCATGTACTGTCAGGCCGCCTGTCTGAAATCAATTACAGCAATTTCGGTCAGCATACCTTTTACCTGCTGAATGATATTCTCAATTTTTTCGAGAACCTCTCCGCTGATGTATTCTTCTCCGCACTGAGAACATTTTTCACAAGGCACATTTTTAATAATAATATAGCAGTTTTGATAATCTGTCATATAGGTAGTTGTGGACATTTCTACATTTCCTTTACAATAAAAGCAGGTCATATCAGTTCTCCTTTCTGGTCTTGAAGTCATTTTCCCATTTATTTGTATCAGGAAAATAGGCCGTAATTAAAAATAAATCTGTTTCATTCATTCCTATAACGATATGCATCAGAGAGTTACCCGTATTATGTCCCAGTATGAGACAGCTTGGGTATGGATAATCATCAGGATATTGTTCAATAATCTCGCCTGTTTGTATACAGGTAATAATATCCCTTAACAGAATTTCTCTCTGCTCCAACCGCTTTGTAGCGTGTACAGTTATCTTAATATGCTTTGCTGAGCAAATGGATCGTAAATCTGAGATATTCATAAAATGTTCCTTTCTTCATTACTATATACTAAAAATAAATGAAAGGCAATAAGATTGGATGAAAGCTGTATCATAAATTTCCGGAAAAATCTTCCATTAAGATATTAAAGGAAATTTTCAGGAAGGTTATTTGTAGTTCATTGTTTTAGGAAATCAATTACTTAGGAACTGTCGTGACAGCTCCTAACTATTGGCTACAGTGTACAGAGAGTAAAACAACCCCCTTTTTTCCATCAGGTTTTCAAAATCTCCCTGCTCCGCCAGCCGGCCGTCCTTCATGACAAAAATCTGGTCATACTGGCGCAGCAGGCTCTCCTCCAGACGGTGGGTGACAGTAATGGAAGATACCCCCGGCAGATGCAGGATGGCCTCGCTGACGCTGTGAGCGGTCTCGGCATCCAGCGCCGCGGTGGCCTCGTCCACCAGAAGGATGGGAGTTTTGCGCAGCAGAGCCCGGGCAATGGAGATGCGCTGGCGCTCGCCGCCGGAAAGTGCTGAACCGTTCTCTCCGCACAGATAGCCATCGCCCCGTTCTGTTATCAATGTGGAAAGCCCGGCCTGCTGTACCGCGGTGTTCACCTGATCGGCGGGAAAATCCCCGAACATGGTAATATTATTGAGGATGGTGTCATTGAAAATAAAGACATCCTGTCCGATCAGGCTCATCACATCATAGAGACTGTCCGAATGGATATCCTTCAGCTCCTGTCCGTCCAGTGTGATGGAGCCGCGATAGTCGTTGAAGGCGCCCATCAGAAGCTGAAGCAGGGTAGATTTGCCGCTGCCGGAGGTGCCTGCCAGGGCGTATTTGAAGCCGGGATAAAGTCTAAGGGAGATGTCCTGAAGAATCGCTTTTTCAGAGTCATATCCAAAGGTAACCTTCTGCAGTGCAAGCTCATCATGAAATCCGTCAATGGTATGACAACCCTCCTCACGCACATTTTCCTCCGTGATCTGTGTTGTTTTTTTCACCAGTCCTCTGGCGGCCTTCCATCCGGCCAGATCCTGGGGAACGGACTGGATGGGCTGCATCAGGTAATTACAGCAGTTGATAAAGATGACAACGGTGCCGATGGTAATGGTTCCATGCAGGGCCAGCCAGACCGCCGCCAGCATGACGCCGCACTGCATGAGTAAAGAGGCGGATAAAGCGGATGCATGCAGCAGCTTTTCATACCAGCCGCGGGAAAACCTGGCATTTTCCAGGTCGTGGTTTCCTTTGGAAAATAAGGTCTGCACTCGTTTTTCTGCCTGAAAGCTTTTGATAACGGAAAAGCCCTTCAGCAGATCCTGCAGGGAGGCCACAAAGTGTTCGTTCTGGCGGCTTACCTTCTGTTCCCGGTTGGCAAGCTCTCCGCCCATCAAAAGCATGACCGCCAGCGGCAGGATGCACAGGGCCAGAGCCAGAAGTGTCAGAAACGGGTTATACCAGACCAGAACGCACAGCGTGATTACAAAGAGGAAGCTCATCTGCACAAGGCTGAAGCTGTTGTTCAGATAATTGCTTTCAATGATTGCGGCATCGTTGTTCAGGACGGACAGATATCGGCCCGTGTTTTCCTTTGAAAAAGCGGAAATACTTTTCTGTGTCAGCTTTTCAAAGACCTTTTCCTTATATTGACGCATGGCGCGTTCCAGAAATAAGCAGCGCAAACGTCCGGAAAGGGTGTCCATGATGAAATTGAGGATGAGAAAAACCGCGATCATGCCGCAGCTTTTATAAAATTCCTTCATGGAACCTCCCGCTGCGATATCCATCAGATCTCCAAGCGTGACGGAGAGCAAAATCAGCAGAAGATTGGAGGAAACATTCAGAATCATGACCGCGGCGTACAGCAGGCGGTTTCCCTGATAGAATGCGCGGAAGTATTCACGGGCGGTCGGGACAGTGCCTGAGCCGTTATGCATTTGAGTATTCATTGTACAGAATCCTTTCCTTTCCGGGTATTCCTGGTTTCATGCGCTGACGCGCAGGGTGCGTTTTGCGCAGTAAGGTTTCCTTTCCGTTCGGTCAGCCATGGCTTTTCCCTTATTTTCCAGGCATAAAAATATACATTATTTTTCTGCATCAGCCAGCGGGCGAGATACAGAAACGGAATCAATGCCTCTTCATTTTTCAGCTGATATGCCATTACGTTACCGTTTTCTGCCTCAATTTCGATAGAGGTGAGAAGTCCGCAGTCCGCCATTCCTGAAAGCAGCCGGTCCGCATCCTGAAGTGAAATATCGCTTTCATGGGCGAGAGTGGCGGCGGAAATGTAAGCGTCCGGTTGCCGTTTCATGAATTGGGAGAGCAGCTCCAGTGCACCGTCCTGCGCCAGAAGAGTAAACAGCCGCGGATAATCTTTGACGGGTGCCAGATTCTGTCCATAGCCTCCTTCGGGCTCGGGCAGCAGCAGATAAAGAGGGAAATCCTCGGCGGACACAGTCAGCATGGCTCCGTTGTCACTGGTCAGAGTGGAACGCATCCAGGACGAAGACTCACCCTCTATGATGCCAATGTTATTGATGTAGGCGGTATTCCTGACATTGATAATGTTGTCCAGCTCGCTGGCCAGGGCGTCGGGAATTCCCAGACCGCGGACCGAGGTAGTCAGAAGATGAAACATCTCTTCCATCCGCCGGTTCTCCGGAAAGCTTTGCAGATATCGAACCAGTGTATGGCTGATGTCTGTCTCCGGCTTTTCATCCCTTCCGAACAGCCCATCCAGGCTCACCCCCAGCACATCCGCGATCAGAGGCAGAAGCTCCACGTCCGGCGCGCCGCCGTTTTCCCATTTGCTGACCGCCTGGGAGGAGACGCCCACAAGCGCTCCCAGCTGCTCCTGGGTCATGCCCCTTTCTTTTCTCAGTTCTGATATTTTATCGCTGATAATCATAAAAACGCCTCCGTGTCAACCGATGATTGAAGTATATCACAATTACAGGTTGTATACAATGGAGGCAAGATTGAGGATTTGAAACTGACGGTTGAGAAAGGGGCGAAATTATGCGCAGATTTACATGCAGATTCTGAAATTTCATGAGATCCTGAGTATTTTCCGGTTGCTTTCCAGGAGGGCTTCGGATATAATTTGAAGCAGTCGGGCAGGGAAAATAACCTGGTACATTGGAAAATGGAGGAGGACAACTGAAAATGGCTGTGAATATCAATGACGCAATTGCGGCTGCATATCTGAAGGATCGGGATGTGAGCAACTATATTGATAAGTGGTATTTTTCGGAGACGGAGACATCGAAGTTTACGGGTGGGAATATCTTTACTCTTCCGAATTCAGATGACGAAACGCTGGAAAAGGTAAGGACTGTACATGATGCGATTTATACCGCTGCAGAAACGTTCCAGCCCACAAATATACGCATATGGAATCTGCTTTTTCCCGACTGGAGAAAAACTCTTGAAGATGTAGACGTTGACCTGATCGTTGGTTTTCCTGAACCCTATGACGCAACGGTGGAGTATGATAACCGTGGCGACTGCCATGTCATCTTTGATCTGGTGTGCTGGACAAAATATATTGGACAATGTGAGATCAGCGAGGTAGTACAGGGGCTTCTGACACATGAGCTGAGTCACGTTCTGCTTCACAATCAGGTGCCTGGACTGATGGACAACAGAGAAAACACAGATTATCTGAGAAATCTTGATGCGACGACCTTTGATGAGGGATTTGCACATCTGCTGTCATATAACGCAAAGAAGATTGATGACGTGGACTGGCACAGTGAAAAGCTTCAGGCCGTGTATGAACGCAGCAAAGAGAAGCTGGCAGAAGCGCTTGATGAGCGAAATCCTGACAGGCAAAGCCATTTCCTGTATGAGGCTGTCTGCGGTAACTATTATGATAAGTATGCCTGTATGTGCGGAATGCTGTATCTCGCAAACCTGTGGATGGATGGCGGCGATATGGCTTTAAAAGACGCAATGAAGGGAGGCTATGAGGGATTTGCCAGAAAGGCTGCTGTACACTTCACAAGGAGTACCTGAGATGATGGACACACCGCCCATCCTGAATAACTATGCTTTTTATTGTTCACGTTGAAATGCGCAGATATCCCTCAGACAGCAGCGCTCACAGTACGGCTTCGTCCGTGCGGTGCAGACCGCCCGCCCGTGGTCTACGAAGCGGTGGCACAGGTCGTTGCCCTCCTCGGGAGGAATGATTTTCCACAGTTCCTTCTCTACTTTGGCAGGCTCCTTGATATTGTCTACCAGCCCGATCCGGTTGCAGAGTCGGATGCAATGGGTGTCAGTGACGATGGCGGGCTTGCCGAATACATCTCCCATAATCAGGTTGGCGCTTTTCCTGCCGACGCCGGGAAGCCTCAGAAGCTCCTCCATGGTGTCCGGCACCCGTCCGCCGTAAACATCCCGCAGCATTTTCATGCAGGCGCTGATGTCCCGGGCCTTGCTGTGTCCCAGGCCGCAGGGCCGCACAATGGCTTCGATGTCCGCCACATCCGCTTCCGCCAGAGCCTCAATGGTTGGATATTTTTCATATAAGCCTTCCACCACCACATTCACTCTGGCGTCAGTACACTGAGCCGCCAGCCGGACGCTGACCAGCAGCTTCCAGGCATCGTCATAGTCCAGGGTACAGTTGGTGTCGGGATATTCTGTTTTCAGGCGCGCGATGACCTCCAGCGCCAGTTCCTGTTTTGTCATTTTGGGTTTTCTTCTTTCGTTTTTTCTGATTTTGTATTCTTCTGTTATATTTGGTTCAAGTGTCAAAAGTCCGACTCCATGACATGCTTGCATGTCAGTGGAGGAGAGACTTTATGACACGCCAGGAAATGAGGAAGTAGTGGGGTAGGGGCCCCATGAATTCCGAATTTCCTGTAGGATTGTGGGATAAGTGAGATAGAAAATCTACGATTTTCGTAATCGAACTTATGCACAGCTGCGCGAAGCGCGGAGCAATCCGTGAACCACTTTTGACACCTTAACCATATTTTGAACAGTTATATGATTTCCCTGAGCGATTCATCCAGGATGGAAACAGTATAGCAGTTATGTTTTGAGAAAGCAACAATGTTTCATCATCGCTTTTTTGAAGAAATACAATGACATCTGTTCCGATTTCTGATAAAATGAGCTCAATAAATTTGACTGAATGAATATAAGTGGCAGTGCTTATTATTTGAACTATATCAAATTACCCTTGGGAGCAGTAAAAAAAGCAGGAATTATTGTGTGATAAGACGGTATTTGATATGGAATTGACCAATAGCAGAAAGGATTTGTACGCATGGAACTGGAAATTGGAATCGAGGATCTACTGCGAAAATCCAGAGTAGAGTCCTTGCGCATTGAATTTAAAGCCGGTTGGAATCCAGATGATATTTATCACAGTATCTGCGCCTACGCCAATGATTACAATAACGAGGGCGGCGGATACATTCTTGTGGGTGTTGAGGAGAAAAATGGAGTGGCAGTGCGGCCGATAAAGGGACTTCCGGAATATATGCTGGATGATATCCAGAAAGAAATGGTTGGATATAATAATGTCATATCACCAGCATATTTTCCGCGGCTCGTTCCGACGGAGGTGGACGGCAAATGGGTATTGGTAATTATTGCCCGAACGGGGCAGCAGAGGCCATATAAAGTGCCGGATTATATTACCGGGAAAAAGGACAAAAAGTATTATTATTACATTCGTTATGGTACAAGCTCTGTCAGGGCAAATCCGGAGCAGGAACGAGAGCTGATTGCCATGACAGACCAGACGCCATTTGACTGTAAAGCAAATCATAAGGCGACATTTGATGATATTTCACCGGTACTTTTGGAGGATCATTTGCGGAAGACTGCAAGCAAACTGGCAAAGCAGGTAAGGGAGCTTGGCGTGGAGGCGATCTTAGAGGAAATGCAGCTGCTTGAGGGACCGCCGGAGCTTCGTTATATTCAGAATGTAGCATTGATGATGTTTTGTGAGCATCCCGAGAAGTTTTTTCGCTATACTTATGTGCAGATGACTGTCTTCCCGGAAGGGAGCATTAAAAATCCGGGTTTGAGTGAGGATTATCCGAATATCACGGGTTCCGTGCCTCAGATGATACAGGCTACGATGGAACGTTTTCGCAATCTTTTTATCCGTGAAAAGGTCATCAAAGTACCAAATCAGATGGAATCACTTCGGATTATGAATTATCCATATCAGGCGATTGAGGAAGCTGTTGTCAACGCATTTTATCATCGAGATTATATGTCCAATGAACCGGTGACAATTGAAATAGAGCCGGACTGCATTAATATTATGAATTTTCCGGGGATAGATCGGTCAATTTCAAATGATACGATTGCGAAAGGACAGAGGTTTGTATCACGTTATTATCGTAATCGCCGTCTGGGGGAGTTCCTAAAAGAACTGGATTTGTCAGAAGGTCATTCATCAGGAATTCCTACCATACAGGAGGAACTGGAGCGAAATGGTTCCCCCAGAGCGGAATTTTTTACGGATGAGGACAGACGGGCGGTGCGGATTCGGATACCGATACATCCGGCGTTTTTGGAGGATGATCCTGAAGAGACGAAAAATACAGGAAATAAAATTAAAAGTATTACTCCAAAGACAGAGAAACAGTATACAGAGATTCTGAATTTCATGGCGGACAGGCAGTGGCATAAGACATCCGAGATTATGGTTTTATTGAGCCTTAAAGAAACAAGAGCAAAACAGCTTATGAAAGAACTTGTAGCGGCAGATAAGCTTGTAGATAATGGAAAGAACAAGGGAAGGCTATACAAATTAAAATGAATCGTCGCCAATAAAGCGACGATAAAAGTGACGATAAAAGCGACGATAAAGAGGAATTGGTCGCATGAAATATTCTGATGAACAGCGTATTTTCAGTACAAACTGGAATTATTGCGGATGTTGTTTTTGAAGAATTGCCGGAACTGATCATTAAATTGAAAAAGATATCTTAACAGCCTGTTTCATTTGCATATATCATCACAGGAGGTACCAAAGATGGGTATTGTCGTCATCGGAGCCGTTTTCGTAGACATCAAAGGCTTCCCTAAGGATAATTATATCCCCACCGGCCGCAACGCCGGTACCATCGAATACATCCACGGCGGCGTCAGCCGCAATGTAGTGGAAAATATTGCCAATGTGGAGCTTCGTCCCACCTTTGTCAGTCTGGTGGACAATACTGCCATGGGCGCGGACGTGGTTCACAAGCTGCAGAGACATAAGGTGGATACGCAGTACATTCGCACCGTTCCCCAGGGCATGGGTACCTGGCTTGCGGTCTTTGACACCACTGGCGATGTGGCCGGGTCCATCTCTCAGCGCCCCAATCTGATGCCAATCTTAAAGACGCTGGAGAAGCATGGCGATGAAATATTCCAAAATGCGGATTCCATTGTGGTGGAGATTGACATTCACAAGGAAATTGTCAAAAAAGTCTTTGAACTGGCGGAAAAGTATCATAAAAAAGTCTACGCCATTGTCTCCAACATCAGCATCGCCATTAAACGCAGAGATTTTATCAAACAGCTGGACTGCTTTGTCTGTAACCAGCAGGAGGCGGGGATTCTGTTTGCGAAGGATTACAGCAATATAGAGCCGGAGCAGATGGAGGACGCGCTTGCCGAGCAGGTCAGAAACGCCCAGATCAGGGCCATGGTGGTGACCATGGGAAGCAAGGGCAGCGTCTACGTGGATGGGGAGGGACACAAAGGCTTCTGCCCCGCCATGAAGGTTCAGGTCAAGGACACCACCGGCGCCGGGGACGCCTTCTGCTCCGGTCTTGTTATCGGCCTGACCTATCACAAGACCCTGCCGGAAGCCGTGGAAATCGGCACCCGCCTTGCTGCCTCCGTGATTATTTCCAGCGAAAACGTCTGTCCCCGCTTCCTTCCCAGAGAGCTGGGCATCGATATCGACGTTCCCGCAGAGATTCCAACAGAGGAATCATAATTTGACTTGCAAAAAACAGATACATTCTGTATGATACAGAATAGCTGTCAGCAAAGCACCGTTTCTGGCAATCACAATCAGGAAAATTTGTGAGTTTCGCGCAGAACATCTGGAAAATCCCTGTATGGATTTGCCGGCGGGCAGGAGAAAGCGTCTGATAAAAAATAAGGCGATTTTAGCTAGAATAGCATGAGCCGTTTTTTTATCAGACGCTTTCTCCGGAAACTGTCATAACCTGATTTGCAGCTTACCAAAATTATAAAAGAAGCACTCCATGCCAAAAAGAACCGACATCAACAAAATCCTTATCATCGGCTCCGGCCCCATCATCATTGGCCAGGCCTGCGAATTCGACTATTCCGGCACCCAGGCCTGCAAGGCCCTGCGAAAGCTGGGATACGAGATCG
>JAJQID010000223.1 GCA_021199405.1 Lachnospiraceae bacterium | reverse complement strand
ATCATACTCCGTCGGCTCATCCTTCTGCGCTTCCAGATCCAGAAGTATCCTGGGATAACCATTCTCCGCCGTTGCGTAGAATGCAATATCCAGGACAGCCAGCCCCTCCATCAGCTCTTCCTGGATGGTATTCATCCCCACAATCCGCTGGCTGCCGCTCTCCTGCTCCGCATTTGTAAGTCCTGGCTCAGCAGATGCATTCCCGACATAGACCTCACCCTCTATGCAGCGCTCCGCCTCTCCCGGCGTCATCCCCTTAAATTCATCCACCACCGCTGCCAAAATATGTGATAATATACATTTCTTTGACAACAGTTTCTTCGCATATGTATCGTATTGTATTTTATCATTCGCGGCAGTCAAAAGATATCTCAGCTCCGCGTCCAATGATCGGCCTCCCTTTCCATTTTATGACAGGCTCTTCCTGTCCTGAAAAGAGAATACCACAAAATTCAGGGGCGGCGGGGCGATATATCGCCTTTTTTGTAAATTTTTTATGAATTTTGGCGATGGCCAAATATTGCGCAGCAATAAGCATTAAAGTGTTTTCACTATACTCCAGCCATCATTGTATTTTTCTTCTTGTGTGCGTTTCTCGCTCGTGAAACATCCGAAGAACTGCATAACATCTACCACCCAGATAGCCATGCCTTGCCATCGAAGATTAATCTCCTTAGCTTCTCTGGTCTGTGGCCGGCTCACACCGTTTGGGATGAACACAGTCTTTCTTTTATATGTCTTTCCAAAATACTCCTGTACACCTTTACTCAGAACCATGATTTCCGATGCGTGTTTAACGGCCATTTTCTCGCCAATCTTTATGTACTTAGAGCCTAGCCCTCCTGACCACTTTTGGCATTTATGATCAATGCCTGATACCTCTGCTAGAAGGACATCAAAAAGCTCATTTAGTATCAACTTTTCGTGTTACCCTCTATATATAGTGGTTTGCTCCTGAAAAAGGGTAAAAAATAGGCTCTCCGAAGAGGGCCTTTGAAGGAAATACCCTGAACAACGTTTTCTGTATTATTCTCCTGCATTCATGCCACCTTCCTCGGATTTCTTTTTATCCGGAAACATGGCTTCCTGCCTCGCTTTCTTTTTTGTTATACGCATATTACCGTCACTCCGCACATTTATCCAGTTATACCTGCGTCATAATCTGCACAAAGATTCGACGGGAAAATTGTCAGTTAACAATCAGAAGTATCATTGCAAAAAGGCCCGTCAGATCACAAAACAATGCAATCAGACGAGCCAGGTCCTTCATGTAACTTTATACTTTCATACCGAAATCAATCGTGTTTTCTATCCGTTCCATTTAACAGTCGGGCTGCAGTGAGGCTTTTATGACCTGCGTTTCGCGCGTTAGGCGGAGCAAAATGCATACAGTTCCTGACCTGCTTCTCCTTCTTATGTCGTCTTCGGCAGCTTAAACGAGCTCTTCAGCGACACAATCCGGTTAAATACCAGCTTTTCCGCCGTGGTATCCTTATAGTCCACACAGAAAAAACCCTGTCTGACAAACTGGAAGCGGTCAAAGGCCTTTGCGTCCTTCACGGAGGGTTCCACGTAACAGGTACGAACAGTCAGGGAGTTGGGATTCAGGTTCAGACTGCCGTCCTCATTGTATACGCCCTTCTCCTCGTCCACAATGTTCTCATAGAGACGGGCCTCAGCCTCCAGGGCGGTAGCAGCGCAGACCCAATGGATGGTGCCCTTTACTTTGCGGGCGTTGAAGCCGGAGCCGGATCTGGTCTCGGGATCATAGGTGCAGTGAACCTCCGTTACCCTGCCCTCATCATCCTTCACAAAGTCCACGCACTTCACGAAATAGGCGTTCATCAGGCGCACCTCATTGCCGGGGAAAAGGCGGAAATACTTCCTCGGGGGCTCCTCCATGAAGTCCTCCCGGTCGATATATAATACTCTCCCAAAAGGCACCTGCCGGGAGCCAAGAGCCTCGTTTTCCAGATTATTGGGGGCGTCCAGCCATTCGATCTCCCCCTCCGGATAATTGTCAATGATCAGCTTAATGGGGTCAAGGACCGCCATAATACGTGGGCTTTTCAGCTTTAAGTCCTCGCGGATGCAATATTCCAGAGCGGCATAATCCGCGGTGGAATTGGCCTTAGAGACGCCGCACATCTCTACGAACATTTTAATGGATTCCGGAGTGAAGCCTCTGCGGCGCAGAGCCGCGATGGACACCAGTCTCGGATCGTCCCAGCCGTCCACAATGCCCTCCTGCACCAGCTTCTTGATATAGCGCTTGCCGGTGATCACATTTTTCAGATAAAGCTTGGCAAACTCAATCTGGCGGGGCGGATGGGGATATTCCAGCTCTCTGACCACCCAGTCATACAAGGGGCGATGGTCCTCAAACTCCAGCGTGCAGATTGAATGTGTGATCCCCTCAATGGCATCTTCTATCGGATGCGCAAAATCATACATGGGGTAGATGCACCATTTATCCCCTGTGTTATGGTGGCTCATATGGGCCACACGATAAATCACCGGGTCGCGCATATTCATATTGGGGCTGGTCATGTCGATGCGGGCGCGCAGCACCTTCTCACCGTCGGCATATCTGCCCTCCTTCATCTCCTCAAATAAGGTCAGATTCTCCTCAATGCTTCTGGCAGAATAAGGGTCCTCCCTGCCCGGCTCTGTCAGCGTGCCCCGGTACTCTCTGATCTGCTCCGCAGAAAGGTCGGACACGTAAGCCTTTCCCTTTTTGATCAGCTTCACCGCGCCCTCATACATCTGGTCAAAATAATCGGAGGCAAAAAACAGCCTGTCCTCCCAGTCCGCCCCCAGCCAGGCCACGTCCGCCTTAATGGACTCCACAAACTCCGTGTCCTCCTTGGTGGGGTTGGTGTCGTCAAAACGCATGTTAAACTTGCCGCCGTACTCCTGGGCAAGCCCGTAATTTAGCAGAATACTCTTGGCATGTCCGATATGCAGATAGCCATTAGGCTCCGGCGGGAAACGGGTATGCACCGTGTCATACACGCCCTCCGCCAGATCCTTATCAATTTCCATTTCAATAAAGTTTCTGGATGTGACTTCCTTTTCCTCTTCCAGTAATGTGGTCCTCTCCTCGCTCATAATCACTCACCCATCATTATTATATTCAAAATCACTCCGCAGCTTCAGCAGACATCTGGAGCCATTATTATAGGAAAAGTCATAAAGCTTTTCCTTATGACTTTTCCTGCGCCGATTTTTGCTGCGTGTAAACGCAGATTCTACCTTTCAAAAATCGCGCGCATCCCCCGGAGGGGATATAGTAAACGGCAAATTTATTTGTCGTTTACTATATCATACTTCATTTTCAAATTCAATAGTTTCCATTCATTCCACCGTTCCGCAGCTGAGCGTCCCCATCAGATATTCCCGGCTGACCGCGGGGACACAGCAGGTATACACCATATCCTCCTCGATCACCACCGTAAACAGGTAATAGGGCATGTAAATCAGCGTCTCAGCACTGACCAGATAGCACAGCTCCACAGAGACTGCCTCTCCACTGTCAGCGTCCTCCGCTGAAAACCCTGCGGAAGACAGGTAATACCCCTGCCACAGAAGCTCCTCGGCCTCCTCCTGAGTGATCACCGGATAATCGCCCAGATTCTCGATCAGGTCGGCATCCTGCTCTATAAACCAGAACACCGGAAGAGTCTCCATACTCTCCGCAGACAAAGCGGCGTCAATCTCCTCCTGCACCGACTGCACCAGCTCTGTCAGCTTCCCGTATTCCTCCTCCGACAGGGCTGTAGTATCAACCCCCGGAACAGATACCTCCGCCAGCTGCAGGGCTGGTAAGGTTGAGTACTCTGCCACCGTCTCCTCTTCGAGAATCTCTTTGTCCGACGCCTCCCCGGAAACTGCAGACTCTTCTGTTTCCATTGCAGATTCTGTTGACGCTGCTCCCGCCTCCTCCACGACCGTTTCCTCCTCCGCGGTATCAGCCGTGATTTCCGCAGATTCCTGAGTGTTGATGGCGCTTGTGCTGCTGCGATTGCCAGCGCTAAAGCTTCTGCGGATATACCCTCCGCCAGCTGCACACGCCAGCAGCAGAACTGCTGCCGCAATCATACCGGCTGCCATATGCTGATTCCCCGCTGTTTTCAGGAAGAAAAGCCTGTGTACCCGCCTCTTCCTGCGGACCTGATTTTCCTCATCTTCCTCTGCGCCTGATGAACCGGCGCCCCCGCATTCCCCATTCATCGACTCCTCGCAGGAATGCAGCAGCTCCTCTTCAGTCTGCCCCAGGGCCTCCAGAATATCCATCGCCGTCATATCGTCCATCCCTCCTTCTGCAAATACGCCGCCAGCTTTTTGCGGGTCCGGGATAAAATCACCGGCACATGATTTTCCCGCAGATGGTACCGCGCCGCCACCTCCTTTGCGGAGCACATATAAAAATACCTATGTAAAAAAACATCTCTCTCCCGCTCCGGCAGGGTATGTAAAAACCGGTTGATGGTCTCCGCCAGCTCCTTCGCCTGAAGCTCGCCCTCCACGTCCTTTGTATCCGCCACACACTCCGCCAGCTCCTCCAGCGCCAGGGTCAGCTCCCCTCCTCCCCGCTTCCTGGCCTGTTTATTTTTCCAGACATCCAGCGAAAGATTTCTGGTGATTTTCCCCAGAAAAAGGCGCAGATAGCTGGGCTTCTGAGGGGGCATGGAATTCCAGGCCCTGAGCCAGGTATCGTTGACGCACTCCTCCGAATCCTCTTTATTTTCCAGAATATTGTAGGCGATGGCATGGCAGTAAGGACCGTATTTTAAGTCCGTCTCCCGAATCGCCTGCTCATTTCTGTCCCAGTACAGTCCGATAATCGCAATGTCCTCCATTCCTCTTCCCTCCCTCCTCTATATGACGCAAAAAAGCCTGAATAATAACAGGCTTTTTATTTTTGTCCTGAAAAGGGCCCGCCTGCGGCGAGCCCCTTATCTCTTTATAATTGAATATTGCGAATTTATCTCTGAACTCTCGCGCCAGCGCCGCCCATGATGGCTTCTACTTCCTTCTTATTCGCCATGGAGGTATCGCCCGGGGTGGTCATTGCAAGTGCGCCGTGAGCAGCGCCGTAATTGACCGCCAGCTCCGCATTCTGGGTGGTCATCAGGCCGTAAACCAGTCCGGAAGCGAAGGAGTCGCCGCCGCCTACACGGTCCATAATCTCCAGACCCTTGTAATCCTTGGCCTTGTAAATCTCGCCGTCCGCCCAGCAGATTGCGCTCCAGTCGTTGACGGTTGCAGTCTTAACGGTGCGAAGGGTGGTCGCCACTACCTTGAAGTTCGGGTAGGTCTTGGCCGCCTCATTGATCATCTTCTTGTAGCCGTCCAGATTCAGCTCCTTTAAGTTGGCGTCATTGCCTTCAATCTCAAAGCCCAGGCAGGCAGTGAAATCTTCCTCGTTGCCGATCATAACGTCAACGTACCTGGCAACCTCCTTATTCACCTCCTGCGCCTTGGCCTGTCCGCCGATGGCGCTCCACATGGAAGGACGATAGTTCAGATCATAGGATACCACTGTGCCGTACTTCTTCGCGGTCTTAATGGCAGCGATAACGGTCTCGCAGGCCTGCTCGGAAAGCGCCGCGTAGATGCCGCCGGTATGTAACCAGCGAACGCCCAGCTCGCCAAAGATATAATCAAAATCAAAATCCTCCGGCGTTGCCTTGGAGATGGCGGTGTTCGCTCTGTCAGAGCAGCCAACCGCGCCGCGGATACCAAAGCCGCGCTCCGTGAAGTTGATGCCGTTGCGGCAGGTACGACCGATACCATCGGTCTTCATCCACTTGATCAGGTCTGTGTCAACGCCGCCCTGGCAGATGAAATCCTCGATCAGTCTGCCAACCTCATTGTCAGCGAAGGCGGTGATCACAGCGGTCTTCATGCCAAAGCACTTGCGCAGTCCGCGGACTACGTTGTACTCGCCGCCGCCTTCCCACGCGCGGAAGCTTCTGGCGGTGCGGATTCTGCCCTCACCCGGATCCAGGCGCAGCATGATCTCACCAAGAGATACCGCGTCATACTTGCATTCACTTGCCGGTCTTAAATTTAAATCCATTCTATACCTCCATCTTGCGGTCTCCTTCACAGGACCGTCATATTATTGGGTGCCGCCGCAGGCAATATCATGGCCACAGCCTGTCCGGCACATCACAGTGTCTATATTGTAACATGATATGCGGTATTTCAGCAAGGTTTTTGGACAATTTTTCTATATTTATTTTCATCGGAGCTTTTCAGCTCCCTCAGATACTCTTTCATCTCAGGCCTGATCCTGCGGCTCTCGCAGGCCTTCTGAATGGTTTTATTATGCGTCCAGACAGGCAAACGACGCTCCACAAGATACGGCAAAGTTGCATCGCACTGTTTGGCCAGCGCGGTGGCAAAGTACCATGCCACCATCATATTGACATAATATTCCTCCGAACGCACCGCCGCTGCCATTTCCAGATACTCCGCGGAAAAATCCTCATCCAGAAACAGCCGCATCAGCATGCCCAGGCCAAAACGGACAGTGTAGGTCTGATCACTCGCCACCCATTCTTTTATATAAGGAAGAAGCTCGCCTTTGCAGCGCTTAAACACGGCCGGACAGGCCTGATCACAGGTGGCCCAGTTGTCCACATAGGGCAGAAAAGCCTGCACCTGATCCAGACACTTCTCAAAATCTGAAGTCTGCTCCACGATGAAAAAATGCAGATTATTCTCCTCAAAATAAAAATGCGGCAGGTCCGCCAGGAAGTTTTCGATATCCTCTCTCTTCGCCAGCTCCTTCGCATACCGGCGAAGCACCGGAGTGCGGACGCCGATGACACTGTCCTGATTCACGGTGGGAATCAGTGCGCTCTGAAAATCTCTGTATTCCCTGTCCTGCAAGGTGAATAAGCGGGCGCGGATTTCACTTGATATGTCGCTCATGTAAAATAAATTCTCCAAATTTCTGTAAATTTTTGTTTACACGCACCTGTTTTTATTGTATGATCTGTGTCATCAACATTTCCTGATGTGATTAACTCCACCCCTGGACATTCAAAAGAAAAACAATCTATATTCTTTAATTCTGATTTACCAAAGCCCCCATTACACCAAAGATAAGCGTTCCTTAACAATCATTATAATGTGCTTACCCAGGGAGCCGAAGGGGTGTTACGTCAGTCACCGGACTTTTCACGAAAGAAAGGGGACTGGTGCCAATGGTTACATACTCAGAATTGTTCCAATTTGTAATTATGCTTTGCGCCGTTATAACTCTTGTTATTTACATTATACGCAAAAAGTAGTGCCCTTGTCCCGGTAAGATAAGACACTACTTTTTATTACACAAATAAATTTGCCGGCGGCTGGTGCGCCCCAGCTTTCGGCTCTCTTGTTAAGCGCATTATAAAACAAAGGTGAAAAAAAAGCAACATAAATTTTCGTATATTGTATCATGCCCTCAGAAGTGATATTCCTGGAAAATTTTCCTGCAATCCTCAGACCTCATTGGGATCCTTCTTTGCCGGGAGGAAGGCAGCCACAAAGTCAATAATCGCCTCCACAATCAGAGAAATAGCTATAAAGGTCCACAGTACCGCAGTCGTGCCCAACGGATTACTGATGATAATAACGGCGCAGATAATGGTGACGGCGGCGCCGACGGCGCTGATCCACCAATGTCTCACCTTCATACGCAGCATATTCACCGTCAGCTCCACCTTCATGACGCCGCTCACCAGGGTGCCAATGCCGTAAATGACCGCCAGCGCGGGAAAGGTTGCAATAAACCACTGGGGATTGGTCACACAGAAAACTCCGCAGATCACTTCAATAATACCCGCTGACAACTTTCTCTCAATGATACCTGCCTGAGGTGTGCTTCTGAAATATCTGACGATATTGATCACTCCGATCACCGCCAGGACAACGCCTACCACCATGATAATCCTTGTGGTGAAATCAACAGGATTGATCAGCAGCAAAATACCCACGGCCAGTTCACAGAGCGCTCCTACGACGCCGGATCCGATGCTTTTTAACTTTTCCATTTTTTCCTCCTGTCTGGCACACTCCTACGGCATGCCGAGAATCTTAAATAGTAAACGACTTTATGTCGTTTCAGTTCCTTCTTCGGGAACACCTGCATTCGCTTCCATCTCCTGCCTCTCCCGATACGCCAGACCCTTGTACATCAGCTTTCTGGCCACATCAAAAATGACCGCAAACACCGGCACTCCAACCAGCATCCCCGCAAAGCCGAAGATTCCGCCGAAAAACAGAATGGAAAATAAAACCCAGAAGCTGGACAGTCCGGTCACGTTTCCCAGAATACGGGGACCCAGTATATTGCCGTCAAACTGCTGCAAGATCACCACAAACACCAGGAAAATCAGCGCCTTCACCGGTTTGACAATCAGAATCAGCAGAAAAGAAGGCACCGCGCCAATAAAGGGTCCAAAGAACGGAATGATATTGGTTACACCCACGATCACGCTCACCAGCCCAGGATAGGGAATTCCCAGAATCAGCATTCCCACAAAGCAAATCACTCCGACAATCAGCGAATCGTAAATCCTGCCTCCAATAAAGCCGCTGAACATCCTGTCCGCGAAGATGACCTCCTCTAAAATGGCGTCTGCCCATTTTTTCTTAAAGATACTGCGAACCAGCTTTTGAGCCTGCTGCGCAAATTTTTTGCGGCCCAGCAACAGATAAATTGCCACAATAATGCCAATGACAAAATTTTTGCAAAGAGTGATCAGACTGCCTACGCCGGTAGCCACACTGCCGATCAGGGTCTGAAGTCCGGGCAGGACACTGCCGGAAAGCCAGTTTGTCAGAGTGGAGGAAAGCTCGCCGGTCAGCCCGCTGATGTAATTGCTCAGCACCTCATTGCCTCCGAAATAAGTCAGAAGCCATTCAGAGAAATCATCCAGGCTGTCCGGTATCATCAGGGCAATGGTGTAAATACTCTGAAACAACGATGGAATCACCATTAAAAGCAGAGCTCCCACCGCCAGAACCGCCGTCATCAGCGCCAGAACAATGCTCAGTGCGTGAGCCTGCCGGGGCAGCTTTTTCTTCAGATGTCTTTCAAAGAAGTTGCACATGGGCTTCAGGATATAGGCAATGACGCCGCCGATGATAAAGGGCATGAGCACACCCATGATCATACTTGCCCCGGCTTTGATGGTATCCAGCTTTGAAAGGAAAAAGAATAAAAGAATGCTCAGAGCCGCCGCCTTAAAGAGCGCCCAGGCCAGCTTATTGCTGAAATTTTTGTCATCTTTCATGAACACTGTCCCCCATTTTTCCTGAAATGATTATAATTAAAGCATCTCATTTGTTCAATGGACAAATGAACACATTTGTCCATATATCGGACAAATAAGCTCATTTGTTACCCGGATCAGCCTGCCTATCAGAAAAAGGAGCCCGGAAGCAGAATTCCCGGGCTTCTTTTTAAGTTTGCTTATTGAATCATCAGATTGGAGTACCCCATCA
>JAJQID010000157.1 GCA_021199405.1 Lachnospiraceae bacterium | reverse complement strand
TTTCTATTCTGCGGATCAGCTGGCTGGTCAGCCTTTTTTTCCTGCGAAAGGAAAGCTCCTTTGTCTTTGTCATTTGTATATACCTCCCGCCAGATAAAGAATAAGGACAGCCAACAGCCGGCTGCCCTCACTCCCCGAACTTTGAAAAATACCTCAGCGGTACTTTCTCATCTCATCAATTCCTTCACCTTTGCGCTCTTACCCACACGCTTGCGCAGATAATTCAGCTTCGCGCGTCTGACCTTACCTCTTCTCACAACTTCGATCTTCTCTACGTTGGGGCTGTGTACAGGCCAGGTCTTTTCCACGCCAACGCCGTTGGAGGTCTTTCTCACGGTAAAGGTCTCTCTGCATCCGCCGTTCTGTCTCTTGAGCACTGTGCCCTCGAATACCTGAATACGCTCGCGGTTGCCCTCTTTGATCTTGCCGTATACTCTCACGGTATCACCAACGGAAAAGTCGTCCACAGAGGACTTCATCTGCTCGGCTTCGATTTCTCTGATAATGTCGTTCATTGTGTTTCCTCCTTAATCTTTTGATGTTCTTAAAGCATTTTCGCTACAGAGGACCATCTCAATTTTCACAACCATTTGAATTTACCATATCCCATGACGGTTGTCAAGACGGGAGTTGTGCAAAGTTATGTTAACCTTTTGACCTTTTGATCCTTTTGATCGAATAGTAACATTCACTTACCAGCACTCCCTCATATACTCCTGCATCCACAGATAACAGTCATAATACTCGCTGGCAAGCAGTACCCTTCCGAAGAAGTCCCTGCACCGCATCTCGTCCTCGTATGTCCCGTATCCCTGATACAGCCGCTCCAGCGCTTCCAGCACCGCCATACACACCAGATAGTCGGTGGCAAAACGGCTGACCAGACCAAAGGGCATGGGCCGGACAAAGGGTCTGCGCCTGTGTCTCACCGGTCCCCTGGGACCCGGCGCCGGTTTTCTGCCCGGTCCTCCCGCCATGGGATGCCCGGCTCCTCCTGCCGGTCTGCCTGCCACTGGATTTGCCGCGCCTCCTGCCGGTCTGCCTGCTGACGGACGTGCTGCGCCTCCCGCCGGTCTGCCCGCTGCAGGTTTCCCCGCTCCTCCTGCTGCACGGCCGGCTCCTGAACGTCCGCCGCTCATCCCACCGGAATGTCCGCCCATTCCGCCGCCGGAACGGCCTCCTCCACTGTGTCCTCCGGCAGAACGACCTCCGCCGCCTCCCATTCCTGATCTGCCCATATTTACCTTACCTCACTCTCTTCTGTAAAATCTTACAAATTGTCCATCTGTTCCACTTGTACATCCAAATTCATGCTACCTGTTCCCCTCATGCAGCAGGCTCATCTTCAGCTCAAACATGGCCGGGCTCATATCCAGGTAATGGGTGTGAGCGTTCTCAAATCTCTGCTCCTCCTGCCAGATCTCATGGTCCAGCTGGAACCGGACATACTTCTTGATCTCCTCCAGAGACGGCAGCTCATAGACCAGCTCGCCGTCCTTAAAGATCTGTTTCTGCAGAGGCTTAAAGGTGCAGCCCACAAAGCACCTGTTTTTCCAATACTGAACGGGATCCACATAACGGACTGGCTTCGAAGCGTCGATCTGCTCTCCCTTCACCGCCAGGTAGTCCGCCACAGCCTTCCCGTTTTCATCATAAACACGGTATATCTCCTTGATGCCGGGGTTGGTGATCTTTTCCGCGGTCTCGGAAACCTTGATTTTAGGCACAAATTTTCCGTTCTCACTGATGGCCGCCAGCTTGTACACCGCACCGAACACGGGCTGGGTGGAGGAGGTGATCAGCTTTTCGCCCACGCCATAGCTGTCAATAACGGCACCCTGCACCCGCAGAGAGCGGATGGTATACTCATCCAGTGAATTGGAGGCCACAATAATACAGTCCTGAAGCCCTGCCTCATCCAGCATTTTTCTGGCTTCCTTGGACAGATAAGCCAGGTCGCCTGAATCCAGACGGATGCTCTTCAGCCGCTTACCCATGGGCTCCAGCACCTCTTTCGCCACCCGGATGGCATTGGGGACACCGCTCCTCAACACGTCATAGGTATCCACCAGCAAAGAGGAGGAATCCGGATAATTCTCCGCGAAGGCTTTAAAAGCCTCATACTCATTTTCAAAGGACATCACCCAGCTGTGAGCCATGGTCCCGGTGATGGGAATGCCGAACATTTCTCCCGCCAGCACCGTGGCCGTTCCCGCGGCGCCGCCGATATAGGCTGCCCTGGCCCCGTAAACCGCCGCATCCACGTTATGAGCCCGTCTTGCCCCGAAATCGGACACCGGTTTTCCCGCCGCCGAGCGCACAATCCGATTGGTCTTGGTGGCAATCAGAGACTGATGATTGATCTCCAGAAGAATGGCTGTCTCGATCAGCTGAGCATCAATCAGGGGAGCCACCACAGTCATGATGGGCTCATTGGGGTACATCACCGTGCCCTCCGGCATGGCATAAATATCTCCCCGGAATTTAAAGTTTCTCAGATAATCCAGGAACTCCTCACTGTACATTTTTAGACTCTGAAGATAGGCGATATCCTCCTCACTGAAATGAAGATTCTGAATATACTCCACCACCTGCTCCAGTCCGGCAAAGATGGCAAAGCCCGCCTGATCCGGATTATTTCTGTAAAAGACATCAAAGGCGGCCGGCCGATCCTTCAGGCCTTCCTTAAAATAGCCGTTGGACATGGTCAGCTCATACATATCCATGACCATGGAAATATTTCTCTTATCGTACTGTGTGCTCATACTGGCGCCTCCGTTCCCGTTTTTAACGGTGTATTTTCCTTATTATCTGATAACTATTACCACACCCACCACAAAATAATGTCCGTCACATTCAGCCCAAGCTTTCTTTGCAAATGCAAAGAAGCCTCATTTCCCTCAAAAATCTGACCAAAGGGAATCTCCTCCCTTGTCAGCGCCTCATTGATCATATGGGATTCCAGCGCCGCAGCAATCCCCCTGCGGCGAAACCTGGGCCGTACCTGAAGCATCCCCAGGGCTCCCTCCGAATGCGTGCCGATGAAGCCGGCCAGCTCATACTCTGTGTTTTCCCCTTCAGCAGCCTTGTCCTCATGGAATGCCGTTCCGGCTGCTTTCTTTTTTACAAAGGCTCCATACATATCGCCCCGGGCCAGATGCTCCTTCAGCTCCTCAAAGGTAACCAGCTCGTGATACTCCGCGAAGATCTCCTCCGCATAGCTCTCATCCAGCCTTCGAATGTCCAGCTCCTTACTGACCGGAAGCGGCACACCTCTGGTATAATAAGCCTGATAACAGCCCCTCGCCTCCGTGGCCTGACAGCGGCTGCGAAGCACCGGTATGATTTCCTCCTGACAGACGCAGAACAGACGACCCGTGAAATCCGCCCCGGAAGCAGCAAACAGCCTCTCACCCGCCTCCACAGAGGTACAACTCAGCATGATCACGCCGGTATTTTCCTCCAGAAGAGCTCCATCCTTCGGGTCAAAGGCAAGCACCCTCCCGAGATTTCTTTTTAACAGCTCCATCATATGAATATGCTGTCGCTTTTTCCTGGAAAGCCAGCGAATAACCTTCTGTCGATACTCATATGCTGCATACAGATCCGGCCGCTGCACCTTTGTATGCTTCTTTGCCTCTTCCAGCCGCCAGGCGTTGATTTTTCGGTGATCTCCGGAAAGAAGCACCTGAGGAACCCTCTTCCCATGCCAGCACTCCGGCCGGGTATACTGGGGATACTCCAGCAGATCATTGTCAAAGGTCTCCGTCCGGGCAGATTCCTCATTGTGGAGAACGCCCGGCACCAGACGGCTGACAGCGTCCATTATGACCAGCGCCGGCAGCTCCCCGCCGGTGAGCACATAATCTCCGATGGAAATCCGGTCCGTGACAATCTCCTCCAGCACTCTCTCATCCACGCCCTCATAATGGCCACAGAGAAACACAAGCTCTTTTTCCTTTGAAAGCTCAACAGCCAGCTTCTGGTCAAAGACCCTGCCCTGAGGAGTAACATAAATAGTCCGGGGCCTTTTGCCACACTCCTTTGTGGCCTCCTGATAAGCGTCATACACCGGCTGTGCCTGCATCAGCATCCCCGCACCGCCGCCGTAGGTATAATCATCCACCTTCCGGTGCTTATCCTTCGTGTAATCCCGGATATCCACGGTCTGAAGCTCAATCAGGCCCTGCTCTCTGGCATTCCCCAGAATGCTTTCCCCCATTCCCTGCTCGATCATCTGCGGAAAAAGCGTCAATACACAAAACCTCATACTGCCGTCTTCCCTCATAAGTCCATCAGGCCGTCCATCACATGCACCCGCATGGAACGCCCCTCCAGGTCAATCTCCAGAATGCACTCTTTGATGGCCGGCAGCAATAATTCTCTGCCGTTCTCCATTTTCACCGCGTACACATCGTTGGCGCCGGTCTGCAGCACATCCGTCACGCTGCCCAGAAGTGTTCCATCCTCATTATATACGGAAAGCCCGATCAGATCAGCAATAAAATATTCATCCTTTCGAAGCCGCACCGCGTCCTGACGGGAAACCAGAAGGCTCTTCCCCTTGCAGGCCATGGCTGCATCCATATCGTCAATTCCCTTCAGCTTCAGAATCACGAACTGTTTAAAAAAACGAACGCTCTCAACATCCAGTGAAATCATGTCTTTTCCGGTGTCCAGAAGCACCTTTTTTAATTTTTTGAAGCGTTTGGCGTCATCCGTGGTGGGAAAGACCTTGACCTCCCCGCGCACCCCATGAGTGTTGGCGATAACGCCCACCTGAAATAAATCTTCCAAAAAAACCTCCGGATTCTTAAAAAGGCGCCTTCCCGGTATAACATCATCATTTCCAAAACGTTATACCGGCGAAGGTGCCCTTTCGCAACACTGCCAGTGATGATTAAACAATCTCTACATCAACGGTCAGATGCTCCTTATTGGACGCAGCATTCACCACAGACCGGATTGCCTTGGCGATCCTGCCCTGCTTGCCGATGACCTTCCCCATATCGGAGGGTGCCACATGAAGCTCTACCGTCACCTGATTGCCATTTCTTTCTTCGGTTACCACAACCTCGTCCGGATGATCAACGAGGGCTTTTGCGATAATTTCTACTAATTCTTTCATACTCCACCTCCGGACGTGTTTCTCTATTTCTCGATACCGGCCACCTTGAACAGTTTGGCTACCACATCCGTCGGCTGGGCGCCGTTGTCAAGCCACTTCTTCGCCAGCTCTTCGTTGATTTTAATCTCGCTGGGATTTTTATTGGGATCGTAGGTGCCGATCTCCTCAATGAATCTGCCGTCTCTGGGGGAGCGGGAATCCGCTACAATGATTCTGTAAAGGGGTCTCTTCTTCTGTCCCAGTCTGGTTAATCTGATTTTTACTGCCATAGTTGTGTTTCCTCCATTATGTGAAATCTGATTTTATTTGTTACTGTTCAGTAACTTTTATATATAGTAAACGACTTTACGTCGTTTGCCGTCGCGTATAACTGAATTACCGTTCAAAAATATCTGCCCCTGCGCCTGCCGCCGCCCAGGGCTCCCATCAGGCCGCCCATACCGCGCTTGCCGCCGCCCATCTGCTTCATCATCTTCTGAGACTGCTCAAACTGCTTGATGAAACGGTTGACCACCGCGATATCAACGCCCGCACCTCTGGCGATCCGCTGCTTCCTGCTGATATTTAACAGCTTGGGATTACGGCGCTCCTCAGGCGTCATGGAATAGATAATGGCTTCCGTGCGGGCCAGCTGCTTTTCGTCGATCATTCCCTCCAGATCGCCGGTCTTGATGCCCATGCCGGGCAGCATTCCCAGCAGAGAGGATAACCCGCCCATATTGCGCATCTGCTTCATGCTCTCCAGGTAGTCGTTGAAATCAAACTTTCCCTTCTGCATGCGGCCCATCATGTCCTTCTCTTTAGCCTCGTCGATGTCAATGGCCTCGCTGGCCTTCTCAATCAGGGAAAGCACATCGCCCATGCCCAGAATCCGGCTGGCCATGCGATCCGGATAGAATTGCTCCAGATCGGACAGCTTTTCCCCCATGCCCACGTACAGAATGGGCTTACCGGTCACCGCCTTTACGGAAAGAGCCGCACCGCCGCGGGTGTCGCCGTCCATCTTGGAAAGAATGATGCCATCCACTCCCACCTTCTCATTGAACTCATTGGCCACATTGACTGCATCCTGACCGGTCATGGCGTCCACCACCAGCAGCGTCTGATGCACTGTCAGGCTTTCCTTGATCTCAATGAGCTCCTCCATC
Organism: Lachnospiraceae bacterium; assembly: GCA_021199405.1. Lineage (GTDB taxonomy): Bacteria > Bacillota > Clostridia > Lachnospirales > Lachnospiraceae > RGIG6307. Next base: position 3,271 of record JAJQID010000157.1, on the reverse strand, counting down.
ATGGCCTGATCAATATGCAGACGGCCCGCAGTATCCAGAATCACCAGATTGTGGCCATTCTTCGCGGCATGCTCCATAGCCGCCTTCGCGATGTCCACCGGCTTATGGCCGGTTCCCATGGCAAAGACGTCCACTCCCATCTTTTCCCCATTGATCTGCAGCTGTTCAATAGCTGCCGGACGATACACATCGCAGGCCACAAGCAGAGGCTTCTTGCCCTTCTGGCGAAGCTTGCCCGCCAGCTTGGCGGCCGTGGTAGTCTTACCAGCGCCCTGAAGACCCGCCATCATAATCACGGTGATCTGCTGACCCGGTGCAAATTTAATCTCCGTGGTCTCGCTGCCCATCAGGGCCACCATCTCTTCGTTGACGATCTTGATCACCATCTGGCCCGGATTTAAGCCGTTCATCACATCCTGACCAATGGCCCGTTCCTCCACTGTCCTGATAAACTGCCGGACAACCTTAAAGTTGACGTCCGCCTCCAGCAACGCCATCTTCACTTCCTTCAGCGCCGCCCTGACGTCCTCCTCCGTCAGCCTGCCCTTGGAACGGAGATTCTTAAAAACATTCTGAAGTTTCTCTGTTAAGCTCTCAAAAGCCATCTGTCAAATCTCCTCCAAAAGCTGGTGAACCAGCTGCTGCAAACGGTCAAGGGATTGCGAAGTCTGTTCCTGCGTCTCCAGATCCATGGAATGCTCCTGTGCCACGGAATGCAGCGCTGTTCTCTCCAACAATTCATCCGCCGGACACAGGCCGCGAAGCTCCGTCACTGTCTCTTCCATCTTCTCCGCCAGCTTTCTCACCCGCTCCTGTCTCTCCACCAGATGCAGACTGTTCTCGTACTGCTTCAGCTTCCCGTCACAGCGCTTCAGCAGGTCGTACACACCCTGCCGGCTGATCCCGGTCTCCTCCGCAATCTCGCCCAGACTCAGGTTGTCAAACACCGCCGCCTCATAAATCCTTCTCTGGTGGCTGGTCAGAAGCTCCCCATAATAGTCGTACAAAAGACTCTGCTCCACCACCTTCTCTACCGATGACACAGCCATCACCTCCTGCATACAGTCATGGGACTGAATATCACTGACGAGCCAACGGTGTTAAGTAAAAATGCTTGACACCTTTGCAAGGATATCAGATTTCCCCGACGGCGTCAAGCATTATTTGGGATTTTTTTATGTTACTATTCAAAGCCGACCTGAAAGATATAAACAGACTCGTCAAGCTTACACAAGGTACGCCCTTCGGGTGTGCTTGTAAGAGGCTGATTATATCTTTCAGGTTGACTGAGAATCAGTCACTTCCTCTACGAGACGCCCTTCGGGTGCCCTACATAAGCAATCTTAGCCCTGTAAAGGGCGGGAAAGCACGCGAAGCGGGCGAGATTGCGGCGAGATTGCGCATGTAGAGAAAGCGGCTGTGAATAGTCCCTGATCCATCCTCAGTTTTTAAAACTGTGTATCGGCGCCGGTATCCTGCCGCCCCGATTCACAAAGGCATCGCAGGAGAAGGAATTGACCGGCATGATGGGGGCGTAGCCCAAAAGGCCGCCGAACTCCACAGTGTCGCCCACATCCTTGCCGACAACGGGGATGATACGGACAGCGGTGGTCTTCTGATTGACCATGCCGATGGCCATTTCGTCGGCAATGATGCCGGAAATGGTGGTGGCTTTGGTGCTGCCGGGAATGGCGATCATATCAAGGCCTACACTGCACACGCAGGTCATGGCCTCCAGCTTTTCCAGAGTCAGCGCTCCCGCCTTCACTGCGTTGATCATGCCCTGATCCTCGCTGACCGGAATAAATGCACCGCTTAAACCGCCCACGTAGGAGGAAGCCATGACGCCGCCTTTTTTCACCTGATCATTTAAAAGTGCCAGCGCCGCGGTGGTTCCCGGTGCACCCGCCTGCTCCAGGCCGATCTCGCACAGAATGTCCGCCACCGAATCTCCGATGGCCGGCGTAGGCGCCAGAGACAGATCCACAATACCAAAGGGCACATCCAGCATCCGGCTGGCCTCCTTGGCTACCAGCTGACCCACCCGGGTTACCTTAAAGGCAGTCTTTTTGATGGTCTCGCAGAGCACCTCAAAGCTTTCGCCACGCACCTGCTCCAGCGCATTTTTCACCACGCCCGGGCCGGAGACGCCCACATTGATGATTCTGTCCGCCTCCGTAACGCCGTGAAAAGCCCCCGCCATAAACGGATTGTCATCCGGCGCGTTGCAGAAGACCACCAGCTTGGCGCAGCCCAGGGAATCCTGCTCCTTTGTGTACTCGGCAGTCTGTTTGATGATCTCTCCCATCAGGCGTACCGCATCCATATTGATACCGGTCTTGGAGGACCCCAGATTGACAGAGCTGCAGACGCGCTCCGTCACAGCCAGAGCCTGAGGGATGGAGCGAATCAAAAGCTCATCTGCCGGAGTCATGCCCTTATTGACCAGAGTCGAATACCCGCCGATGAAATTCACACCCACTTCCTTCGCCACCGCATCCAGTGTGATGGCAATTTTCACAAAATCCTCTTCTCTTCTGCAGGCCGCGCCGCCGATCAAAGCGATGGGCGTCACGCTGATTCTCTTATTGACAATGGGAATCCCGTATTCTTTGGAGATGGCCTCCCCGGTGGACACCAGATCTTTGGCGGAACGATAGATTTTATTGTAAATATTGTCGCGCAGACGGTTCATATCATCGCTGATGCAGTCCAGAAGGCTGATTCCCATGGTGATGGTGCGCACATCCAGATTTTCCTTTTCGATCATATGATTCGTCTCGATAACTTCCATTTTGTTGATCATGAATGTTTTCCTCTTTTACGAAATGATTATAGTGGCAAAAGGGTATGATACCAGGATTTCCTCACAGAGCGCCCTGCGGGTGTCCGCACTCCGTGCTCCCGAAATCCTGACAACATCAAATCCTGTGCATGGAATCGAAAATTTCTTCCTTCTGGCACTTGATCACAACCCCGATGCTCTCGCCCACCTTTTCAAGATCCGCACAGATATCGCCGAATTCCTGAGAGGTGGCGCCGATATCCACGATCATCATCATATTGAAATAATCCTGTACAATGGTCTGGGAAATATCCAGAATGTTGATCTGATGCTCCGCAAGATAGGTGCAGACCTTCGCGATGATGCCGACGGTGTCCTTGCCGACAACGGTGATTATGGCTTTTTTCATAACTAATCTCCTCTTCTTTCCGGGGTTCCTCTTCCTTCTGGAACATCCCTCATTCATTTTCTCAGAAGCTGTATAGC
>JAJQID010000099.1:29027-31819 GCA_021199405.1 Lachnospiraceae bacterium | reverse complement strand
TTGCGGACAGCCACATCCGCGATGGCCTGAAGCTCCTGGCGGCTGTAAATCATGCCGGTGGGATTGCTGGGGCTGTTGATGATCACGGCCTTGGTTCTCTCCGTGCAGGCCTCCTCAATCTGCTCCGCGGTCACCTTATACTGGTTCCCCTTTGTAGCGTACACGATCACCGGCACGCCGTCCGCCATCTTGACCATCTCCGGATAACTGAGCCAGTAGGGTGCCGGAATGATCACCTCATCCCCGGGATTGAGAATTGCCATAAAAATATTGGTCAGAGAATGCTTGCCGCCGTTGCTGATGACAATCTGATTCGGCGCGTAATCCAGACCATTGAATTCCTTAAACTTTCTGGAGATTGCCGCCTTCAGCTCATTGGTGCCGGAAGCGGGCGTATATTTGGTAAAGCCAGCCTCTATGGCTCTGACGGCCGCGTCACAGATATTCTGAGGAGTATTAAAGTCCGGCTCTCCCGCGCCAAATCCCACCACATCGATGCCGTTTGCACGCATCTCCTTCGCCTTTGCGGTGATTGCCAGAGTACTGGAGGGCTTCACTGCCTCCGCCTTCTTTGATAAAGTCAATGCCATTTTTGTGTTCCATCCCTTCCACTGAAATCATCCGGTTTGTATCAATGTATATTTGTATACAATCCCAAACGACAGTATCATACTATAATTCCGGCCAATTTGCAAGCATATATATTACAATAAAACATTCTCAGGGAATCATTCAATGGCCAGCTTATACAAGGTCCGCCCTCTCCTGTGTCAAGATCGTTCCCTTAAGGACACCGCATACACCGTATATCCCTCATCCTCTCCCGTGTCAATGTGGTCAAATGCCGTTACCTCCACGTCATACTCCTTCACCGCATAATAGGCCTCCAGCCAGTCCACATTCCTGTCATCCCTGCTAATAAAAAACACATTCTCCAGCTCCGCCAGATCCCTGGTCAGATCCGTAATGCCGGAATAAGCCAGCTTCTCAGCATAGATCGGGCTTTTGGCCGCCCAGCCACCGCAGATGTCATAATTGCGGTACTGGCTATCCCCCTCCAGGAATACAGGTTCAAAGGAGGTAGTATAGCTGTACACGTCGATCAGGAAATACTGATCCGGATGGGCGGTACAGTACTCCTGCAGAGTCTGATAATAAGCAGCATATTCTGCCTCCATCGAGGCCTTGTCCTCAAGGGCGTCCTGAATGCCAGTCACTGTGTACACGCCAAAAATGACACCAAAAACAAGCGCAGCTACTGCTCCAAAAGCTGTCCTGAGTTTTTTCCATGCATTTTCAGAATACAGTCTCCTGAGCTCCATCAGCAGCATGGCCATTAAAATCAATATTTCACACAGATACAGAGAATGATTGACCCGGTCAAAGAATCTTCCCCGCATGAAAATATACATCCAGCTGACCGTGCGCATCACCCCCAGAAGCCCAAGCTGCCACAGAATGGCAAGGTGTCTGTTTAACAGCGCAGCTGCCAGCACAAAGACATAGCCTGCCGCGATCACCACCATCCAGGGCCTGTCGATGAAATGCACCATCTGCCAGCGATAGTAAGCGAAGCCGTCAGAAAGATTGTACCGGAAGTACCCCACCTCCCGCTCCTCCAGATCATAGTCGATGATGGTCTGTAAAAGCTCCGAATCGATCTCATCGTCCAGAGCGAAATTATAATTGACTAAAAGCTCCACCTGCTCCTCGGGAAGACCGATCCGGTCATAGAATTCCTCGTTGCCCTCATATTCCGGTGCTCTCCCCAGAAAGTCAAAAAGCTCCGTTCGGTTATCAAAAAAAGCCCGGAATTCCTGCCATTCCTCACTGCTGTAGGCCGCCATATCCCAGAGATAACAGCCTCCCATTCCCAGCGCCACCACCAGCACGGTAATCAGATATTTGCTGTAATTTTTTCCTGAAAAAAACTTCAAGCCCACCTTTCTGGCTCCCATACTCCATTTATAGATCCCGGCCGCCGCCACCAGAGGGCAGAGCAAAAGCACCATCTCTGTTCTCATGCAGAAAGCCAGAATAAACAGAACCATACTGACAATATTTTCCCGGTTAAATTCCGCCGGGGAGCACTCATCCGGCGTGGTGACAAACAAAAAAATGGCGGTTCCGGCCAGCAGGGCGCAGGTGACAGTATACTGGATATAAATAAATTTTCCCAGAAGAATAGCTGTTATCCCCAGAACCCCCAGCACCGCCAGCAGAAGCTTTATCTTTCCATTGTCCGTCTGCTCCAGCAGCCGCCGCAAAATCAGGAAAACACAAAGCATATGGCTAAAGCCCATAAAAAGCCCATACCAGGGAAGCGCCGGCGCAAGACGGTACAGGGAGCTGATCAGCAGTCCCAGGGGATAAAGCATCTGCACACAATGACCATTGGGCGTGCCGGTGTAAGCCCCGGACAGAATGTCCCGAATCAGCACGTCGTCATTGATGGTAAACCAGACATCAAAAAAAACAGCAAGCACAAGGGTACCCGCCCCCACGATAAGGAGCGAAAGAAGCGTATCCCTGTGCCTGCTGTCTGTTAAATATCTCTTCATTTGGAAAAACCTCACGTTTATCATAAACTACTGCCAGTATAGCAAAGTCATGAATTTGACGCAACCGATTTCCACATTTTCCATTCCATCATTACCTGTTTCCTGCCTTATCGCTGCCCCTGAACAGCAACCGGCTCTCCGTACAGTTCGGCTCCTCAACAGCAGCCGACTCCCCGTACAGTTCGGCTCGTCAACATGAGACGACTCTAATTACAGATAGTCTCCTCAAAA
>JAJQID010000099.1:0-29017 GCA_021199405.1 Lachnospiraceae bacterium | reverse complement strand
TTCGCCACTCCACCATCACCCGCCTCCGCGAACATTTCGGCCCCTCACAACATGCCGACTCTCCTTACATTTCGGGCCCTCACAACATGCCGACTCCCCGTACAGCTCACGGCTCCTCAACAGCAGCCGACTCTCCGTACAGCTCCTCCTCAATCCGCAATAGCTGATTGTACTTGGCCGTCCTCTCTCCTCTGCCGGGCGCTCCGGCCTTAATCAGTCCGGTGTTTAAAGCCACCGCCAGATCCGCGATAAAGCTGTCCTCGCTCTCCCCGCTTCTGTGGGACATGATGGTTCGATAACCGTGCTCCTTCGCCAGACGCACTGTCTCCATGGTTTCTGTCAGGGTTCCGATCTGATTTGGCTGAATCAGAACGGCGTTGGCCGCTCCTTTCTCAATCCCCTGCCAAAGGCGTCCGGGGCTGGTGGCAAACAGGGCATCTCCCACCAGAAGCGTCTTCTGTGAAAGCCTGACTGTCAGCTCCTGCCAGCCCTCCCAGTCGTCCTCCCCCAATGGATCCTCCAGAGAAAAAATCGGATATTTACTCACCAGATCCTCCCACTCCTGCATCAGCTCCCTGGCCGAATAACAGCGCTTCTGCTTGGGCATGCAGTAATCCCTGTCCCCTCTTCCCTTCCAGCGCCCGGCAGCCACATCCAGACTGATACACACATCCTTCCCCGGCACAAACCCGGCAGCCTGAATGGCATCCATAATAAAGTCAATGGCTTCCATCTCTGTGGAAAGGTTGGGAGAAAAGCCTCCCTCATCCCCCAGGCCGGTGGACAGACCCCGGTCGGAAAGGATTTTTTTCAATACATGATAAATCTCACAGCACCATTCAACCCCCTGCGCTATGCTGTCCGCCCCCACAGGAACGATCATAAATTCCTGAACATCCAGAGAATTATTCGCGTGAGCGCCTCCATTGACGATACTCATCATGGGCACAGGCATTTTCTGCCCCTGGACGCCGCCCAGATATCGGTACAGGGGGACATGCAGCGCTTTAGCCGCCGCGTCCGCGCTTGCCAGCGACACCGCCAGAAGCGCATTGGCTCCCAGCCTGGATTTATCCTCCGTTCCGTCCGCTTCCAGCAGAATATGATCGATTCTCCGCTGATCGGTCACCTCCGTTCCCGCCAAGGGCTCCTGTAAATATTTCTCTATATTCTGGGCCGCCGTCTTTACACCCATTCCCATAAATGCGTCGCCGCCGTCCCGGATTTCCGCCGCCTCGTGCGCACCGCTGCCTGATCCCGCGGGTACGATGGCCCGCCCTTCCGTCAGCTCCCCGTCAATACAGTTTCGCACCGTCACTGTGGCCTCCACCGTTGGGGTTCCCCGGCTGTCCAGCACCTGCCTGCCCCGCACATATACAATTTTCAGATACTCCACCATAAAAAACTACCTCCCAAAGTAAAATACTCTCGGAGGTAGTCTGTGTAATAAAGTGCGAATTTATGCTGTTTTCTGGAAAGTAGCCGATGACTCAGTAAAATATTCCCCATACCACACCAGAAACATATACACTGTCCATATCTTGCGGCTGTTATCCTCTTTGCCATTTTTGTGCCGGTCCAGAAGGCGGATCAGCTCATCGGTCTGAAAATACTGCTCCGCTGCCGGAGAGAGAAAGGCCTCCTTTACAATCTGATAATATTTCTCCTCTCTCAGCCACACTCTGGTAGGCACCGGGAAGCCCAGTTTCTTTTTCTCCGCCACCATATCCGGCAGGTACCGGTGAGCCGCCTGACGCATGGCATACTTGGTGTTCTGCTGATTGACCTTATATCGGGTGGGAATATGCCTTGCAACCTCGAACACTTCCTTATCCAGGAAGGGCACCCTGACCTCCAGGGAATGAGCCATGCTCATCTTGTCCGCCTTCAGCAGAATATCCCCGATCAGCCAGAAATGAATATCAATGTACTGCATTTTGGTCACATCGTCCTGATCCTGCACCTTATCATAATAAGGCTTTGTCAGCTCCGTGAACGGATATCTGCCGGTAGGGTGCTTTAAAATTCTGGCCCGCTCCTCCATGCTGTACTCAAAGGCATTGCCCACGAAGCGCTCCTCCACAGGAGTGCTGGCTCTCTTCAAAAAGCTCTGTCCCTTAAAATGGAAGGGCACCGCGCCCGCCGCGGCCGCCAGCGCCTTTAACAGCCAGCCCGGAAGCCGCCTCACGCCCGCCAGATCCATGGGCTCCCTGTAAATATTGTAGCCGCCGAAAAACTCGTCCGCACCCTCGCCGGACATGGCCACCTTCACATGCTTCGCCGCTGTCTGGCTGACAAAATACAGGGCAATGGCGGAGGGATCCGCCAGAGGCTCGTCCATCTGATATTGAATCTTCGCAATGGAATCCCAGTATTCGTCGGTGCTGATCAGCTTGCTGTAATTGTCAATCTGAATCTTTTCAGAAAGGCTCTTCGCGTAGTCGATCTCATTGTATTTGGCATAGTCAAAGCCCACGGTGAAGGTTTTATCCCCATGGAAGCAGGCCGCCACATAGGAGGAATCCACGCCGCTGGACAAAAAGGACCCCACCTCCACATCGCTGATCTTGTGGCTCTCAATGGAATCCTGCATCGCATTGTCGATGGCGTCCACCCATTCCTCCAGGGATTTACTCTCATCCGCCTCAAATCTGGGCTCCCAGTAGCGCTGAATATCCAGCTTCCCCTCATGGAAGGTAAAGCAATGGGCCGGCATCAGCTTAAAGATTCCCTTAAAAAAGGTCTCCGGCAGGACGGAATACTGGAAAGTGAGATAATTCTCCAAAGCTTCCTCATTTAATGTCCGCTGATAGCCGGGATAACACAGTATACTCTTAATCTCTGAGCCATACACCAGATTGCCGTCAAAAATTCCATAATAAAAAGGCTTGATGCCAAAATAGTCTCTGGCGCCAAACAACGTCTTCGTATTACTGTCCCAGATCACAAAGGCGAACATGCCCCGGAGCATATTCAGCATATCCTGGCCATACTCCTCATATGCGTGGATCAGAACCTCCGTATCCGCCCGGTTTCTGAAAACGTGTCCTTTTGCCTCCAGATCCCTGCGCAATTCCTGATGGTTGTAGATTTCCCCGTTAAAGGTGATGACGATGGAGTTATCCTCATTGTACATGGGCTGATCGCCGTTATTCAGGTCAATAATACTTAACCGGCGAAAGCCCATGGCAATATCTTCATCCATATGGCTGCCCCCACTGTCGGGGCCGCGGTGAATGATCGAGTCCATCATATCTGTGAGCACTTGCTCCCTGTGCTGTAATTTCCCGGTGAAACCGCAGATCCCACACATAATGACTGCCTCCTGATGGCCGATTACTCGGCGTCGTCCTTTGCGGCATCGGCTACGGCGTCAGCCGCGGCCTTCGCAGCCTCGCTCAGCTCATCCGCTGCCTGCTCCTCCTCTGCTGCCGGTGTCTCCTCCGCCGGATCCTCTTCTGCTGCCGACGCATTGTCCACCGCCTCAGTGATATCTACGTCATCCTCGCTGCTGGCCTGAATGGCGGCAATCTCCTCATTGATGGCGGCAATCTCTTCATTCTTGGCATTGATCAGGGCGATGAAGCTGTCGTACACATCCTCCTGATTGTCCTTGTGCGCCTCATAGTAGGCCTTGCCGATCTCCTGATAAATGTCCCTGATTTCCTTTTCCTTGGCGGAGACAGAGACCTTCAGCTTTGCCACGTTAGCTGTCTCTTTTGCCTTCTGAGCCGCCTTGTTGGCCGCTACGGTACCTTTTCCGAGCAGATCGCTGCTCACTACCTTTAAATCATCAAAAAATCCCATGGTACTCATTCTCCTTTGCAGTGTGGTGTTTATTTTTTTATTAACAGGCTCTTGCCCGTCATCTCCTCCGGCTGTTCTTTACCCATAATTTCGATCAGGGTGGGGATCAGGTCCGCCAGGCAGCCGTTCTCTCTCAGAGTGTAATTTTCATCGTAATTCACCAGAATGAAGGGCACCTGGTTGGTGGTATGAGCGGTGAAGGGCTCGCCGGTCTCGTAGTCGATCATCTGCTCGCAGTTGCCGTGATCCGCGCAGATCAGCATGGTGCCGTCCACACTCATAAGCGCATCCACTGCCTTCCCCACACAGGTATCCACCGCCTGCACAGCCTGAATGGCAGCCTCGATGACGCCGGTATGACCCACCATATCGGGGTTGGCAAAGTTAATAATAATTACATCGTATTTTAATGAGGTAATGGCCTCCGTCAGCTTGTCGCAGACCTCGTAAGCGCTCATCTCCGGCTTCAGGTCGTAGGTGGCTACCTTGGGGGAGTTGACCAGAATTCTGGTCTCGCCCTCATTGGGCACCTCCACGCCGCCGTTGAAGAAGAAGGTCACATGGGCATATTTCTCCGTCTCCGCGATACGCGCCTGGGTCATGCCCTGGGCCGCCAGCCATTCCCCGAAGGTATTGGTCACGGAAATCTTCTGGAAAGCCACCAGCTTATTGGGGATGGTGGGATCGTAATCGGAGAAGCAAACATAGCAAAGCTCCATCCGCGGTCCTCTGTCAAAGCCCTTGAAATCATCGTCGCAGAAAGCCCTGGTGATCTCTCTTGCCCTGTCCGGACGGAAATTGAAAAACACAATGGAGTCATGCTCCTTAATCAGACCCACAGGCTGACCGTCCTCCACCACCACGGTGGGACGCACAAACTCGTCATTCTCACCCTTTTCGTAGGACTGCTTCACTGCGGTAACCGCATCCGGCGCTGTCAGGCCCTCTCCCTTTGTCAGGGCGTCGTAAGCAAGCTTTACCCTGTCATAATTGTTGTCTCTGTCCATGGCGTAGTAACGACCGGACACAAAGACCACCTTTCCAACGCCGATTTCCTCTGTGTAATCCACAACCTCCTGCACATACTCCGCAGCAGACTGCGGCGGCGTGTCTCTGCCGTCCAGGAAACAGTGCACATATACCTTGGTCAGGCCCTCTTTCTTTGCCAGATCCAGAAGCCCCTTCAGATGATTGATATGGCTGTGGACGCCGCCGTCGCTGACCAGACCGTAGCAGTGGAAGGCACTGTCGTATTTTTTGCAGTTCTCAATTGCCGCGAGCAGGGCCGGATTCTCAAAAAAGGTTCCGTCCTGAATTTCCTTGGTAATACGGGTCAGCTCCTGATACACGATGCGGCCTGCGCCCATATTCAGGTGGCCCACCTCAGAGTTGCCCATCTGCCCCTCCGGGAGTCCCACCGCCATGCCAGAGGCGTTGCCCCTGACAAAGGGATATCTGGCCATCAGTCCGTCGATCACCGGGGTTTTTGCCTGTGCCACAGCGTTCCCTTCCGTCCTGTCATTCAGGCCAAAGCCGTCCAGAATCATTAAAACAACCGGTTTCTTACTCATTTTGTATCTCCTTCTTCTATGTCATCTTCTTTTTCGTCAATTGCTTAATCAGATTTATTATACTCTCATTCCTCAGGATATGCAAGAATCTTGTTTTCATCCTTCCGGCTCATTCTTTCAGCTCTTACACTTTGATTTATCCATCCGGATTTCATTCTCCGGAGCCCTCCCGCAGACACACGCCTCTTTTTTGCAGCTCTATTCTCAAATCAGTCGCGCCGCGAAAAACGACGCCGTCCATCCCGCTCACAAAGGCTCCCGCCACATTGACAGGCTGATCATCAATGAAAAAACACTCCTCTGCCGCCAGGCCAAACCGTTCCAGCAGACATTCGTAAATATCCGGATTGGGTTTTATCTTTTTCTCAAAGGCGGATACCACCAGCCCGTCAAAATATTCGCTTCCCGGCACCCGTTTCCAGTAATCCGGGTGGCGAAGGCTGGCATTGCTGAGAAGGTAAATTCCATATCCGACCTCCTTCAGCTCCTTAATCAGCTCCGCCATTCCCTCCACCGGTTCAATGGGACGGTCCCACATTTCCACCAGTCTGCGGGCGACCGGATGCAGAGCCTGCGGCAGTCTTGGGCAAATTCTCTCAAGAGCCTGCTCTTCCGTCAGCACTCCCCAGTCCAGAAGGGGCCATTCCCTGCTGTGAAAGACCTCCCTTTCCAGCAGCTTCTTTTCCTCCTCTGAAAGGAAATAACGGCTCATAAAGCTTTCCGGGCGAAAATAAATCAGCACCTGACCCATATCAAAGATGATATTTCGTATCATAGATTCCCCCGTTTTTTATTCTGTGCTGATTCACTCCACCCAGTCGATCATCACCAGAAGCGTGCCCTGTTTTACAGAAATGCTGGCCGATTTTCCAATAAACTCATTGCTGATTCCCAGTGGAAAATCATCGCTCAGATCGACATCCTCCAGCTCATATTTTAAATTTTTCAGAGTAACTCCCTGAGCGCTGTCTCCCATGCAGAAAATATTGATATAGCCCTCCAACGTTTCCTTTAAGGCAATTTCCTCGTCCTGCACCAGAAGGCTCATGCCGTTTCCATCGCAGAGAAAGCCCTCCGCGCCCCGGTTTTTCAGATATTTCATCAGCTGAATATTGGCCAGTGTGTGCTCCAGTCTGCCGCCGCAGGCGCCGTACATATAAAAGCGCCGGTATCCCAGCGCCAACCCCTCTTTGATTGCCGCCGCCATATCTGTGTCGTCCTTTTCCACCGGAAGCCTCTTGATCTTCTCCGGCGCTGTCCGCTCCAGCTCCTCCACTGTGCTGTTCAGCTCCTCATCCAGTGAATCGAAATCCCCGACTACCAGATTGGGCTCTATTCCCAGTATTCCACAGTACATCAGGCCTCCATCCGCCGCGATGACATAATCCGTATCCTCATGACAGGGAATGCTCCCCACCGTCAGGTCTCCGGCGCCGATAATGAAGCAGGATCCGTCTCTCATGTATTTTCCCCCATTCCTGTAATGTCGTTTAAAATATCTGTCTGAAAAATGGACTGCATAAAAGTCGATTGCTCCGCTCTTCGAGCTTCCGCAATCGCTGGCTGAATTCGCAATTCTACCCGTAGGGCATGCTTTGCAGCTCATTTTCCTCTGGGAAATGGCTACTTGCTCATACAGACCAGGTTCTCTAATATCCAATCATTTGTGCAAATAAATTTGCCCATCTGATTGTCTATTGAGAACACTTTTATATGAATAATACTACAGAGAAACGACGCTTGCAAGATTTTCATTCGTGATTTCTCAGGATACCCGCGAGCAGCGCTCCTTCTTTCTCACCATATCCAGACACATCAGCCCCATGGCGATCAGCACCGCACCGGAGGCAATCCCCGCAGTTCCCATGGGGAACAGGCCCAGATTGCTCATCAGGAACACAATCACATTGACCAGACCGTGAATCGCCGCAATCAGCACAAAGCTTCCGCTGTCCCGATAGGCCATGCCAAGCACCACGCCGACAGCAAAAGCATAGATTCCCTGTACCAGATTTCCATGATAGACGCCAAAGAGCAGGGCGGATAAAAGCAGCGCCGTATTGGGCTTCATGAAGCGCTCCATCTGCACCAGGATAATGCCCCGGAAGAGAAATTCCTCCACGGTGGAGCTGAAAAATCCATAGAGAAGGATGCCCAGCGGAATCCCCACGGCGTACAGGTTGGCTGCCGCCTCCTGATAGCTGCTGCTGACGGTCAGGAAACCGGTCCCAATGAAAAACATATTGATTCCCAGCGCCAGAAGAAGCGTGGTCACAACCCATACAAAGCGCTTTTGCTTCGGGCTCTGACCATAGTTTTCCTTTGCCGCAGACATGCATTTAGCGCCATCCGCCATATAATACAGGATAAAAAAGACCACGATCAGCGCCAGAATCTGGACAATAGCGCTGCCGTTGCCGGAAAAGGCCAGCTTTTCCTCATCGGAATCTTCCAATATAAATATGTAGTCGAACAGGGCGTCGTTTGCCCGGCTGATGAACAGTACCGCATAGCCCAGAAGCTGCCGCGCCAGCTCTCCCATCACATAAAACAGAAGGAATGGATAAAGAAAAGCCCAGACCACCTGAAAGCTTTTTGATCTCTGCTTTTTCGCATCGGCCTTCCAGTCGCCGGACTGCCCCGCGGCTGCTTTAGCCTCTTTGGAATTCTGTGTCTTTCCGGAGTCAGACTGCTGCTCCCCGGTTTTCCTGTCATCCGTGCTGAAATATCTGGGATCCATCCGACGATCAGAAGAAGCTTTTGCCGCGGCAGCCTCAGCATCGACAGCTCCTGCCGTTTTTTCCGCCCCGGCAATGCGGGCGTCATCCTCCGGTGCCGCCTCCTTCACCACAAAATCCTCGCCCTGCAGCTCCCTGGATAAAAGCAGCTTCTCCAGCTCCTCCACAGAGGACACAATATAGTCCGGCTGTGACTTCTCCAGCTCTCCCTCGGGTGCGTAGCCGTAGCTCACCGCTGCCGAGGCGAGACCCACCTCCTTCGCCGCATCCACATCAAAGCAGCGGTCTCCCACCATAATGACAGAAGCCTTTTTGATCATCCGGTAATGAAAAAGACGGTTCAATGCGTCATTGATCACATCCTCCTTGGAGGAATCCATGGCCTTCGGATCAGAACCCACAATCGCCTCAAAATACCGGTCAATTCCAAAATGTTCAAGGATTTCCTTTACCATATCCTCGGTCTTGGAGCTGGCCACCGCCAGATGAAAGCCCTGAGCCTTCAGCTTCTGAAGCATTTCAGGGATTCCCGGATAAACCTCATTTTCAAACTTCCCCACCGAATGCATACGTTCCCTGAATTTAGCCACGGCTCTGGCGGTCTGCTCCTCATCCATCCCGTAGAATTTCTGAAAGCTGTACTGCAGGGGCGGTCCGATAAAGGCGGTCAGATCATCGATATTTTCCACCACGATTCCCTGATCCTCCAGCGCGTACTGGGCGCTGGTGCAGATGCCCACCTTCGGATCCGTCAATGTACCGTCCAGGTCAAATAAAATATAATTCTTCACAGGGAGTCTCCTTTATACTTTTGAATCTCTTCCTTTTCTTCCTCGTCATACTGCCGGAAAGCCCGGAAACGCCCCGACAGCAGGGCAAGAGAATCCTCCACGCCCTTCAGCAGCCCTTCCTTATACAATGCCACTGCCAGAATTCCCAGCGGCACTGACACAATCATGCCGGTCACTCCTCCCAGACGATAGCCGGCATACAGCAAAAACAGGGTGGGAATGGGAGGCATCCCCAGAGATTCTCCCACATATTTGGGCTGAATCATCTGACGCACCAGCTGGGCTCCCGCCGTCAGGGCAATCAGTCCCAGCGCCTTGAACACCTGACCGTTGAGCAGACAGATGACCGCCCAGGGAGCCAGAATGATGGTGGTGCCAAACACCGGAAGCATGTCCAGAATGGCGATTCCCAGCGCTGCCAGGGGAAAATACCTGACTCTCAGAAGTCCCAGGCAGACCGTCAGAAGCAGATAGATCCAGACCTCAATCTGAACCTGCGCTTTGAAATATCCTCCGATAGAATGGGAAATGCTGTTCCGGATCACCTCTATATTGTGTCTCAGATTCTCCGGAAGTCTGGCCATCAGCTTTCCCAGGGAATCCCGGTCAAGCACAAAGAAAAAGACCACAATCAGACACATAATGACACTGATAAACACATTTCCCAGCTGTCCGGCCGCGGAGGCCGCAATTCCTGCCGCCCTATCCAGAAGGAAGCTGCTCAGACTGTTCAGTGCATCCCCCACCGTATCTGTGCTGTTGGACAGGAAATTCAAAATGGAGGAGGTCTGTTCCTCGGGCAGGAAGAACAAAAGCTGCTGCAGAATATCCTCCAGACTGCTGGAATCCTCAAGAAGGCCGTTCCACAGCTCCGGCAGATCATTTAAGAAGCTGCCCAGCATATTGACCAACAGACTGCACAAACCGTACAGGATCAGCACCACCAGCATGATGACCAGCACGATCACCACGACCATGCTTGCCTTCCGCTTCAGTCGAAGATGCTTTTCCATCAAATTAACAAGCGGGGTCACAATCCAGGCGATAATCCCCGCCACCACAAAGGGCATGAAAAACACAAGGATCCGCGGAACCAGCCAGAGCGCCAGCAGCAAAACTGCCAGCGGACAGAGCAGATTCAAAGCGATTTTCAGATTGGTGTGTTTCTTATTGTTCACTTAAACTCCTTTCGGCGGCAGTTCCTTATGTTGGAACGGATCTGTCACTGATCTCCTGCGCCAGCCGGTCAATGTATGCGTAGATCTCATCTCTGCCCTCTTTTGTCAGGGCGGAATAGGGAAAAATCTCTGTTCCCTTTTTCAGCTGCAGGCCTGTCCGCAGAAGTTTTTTGTGCTTCTCCAGCTGACTGCGCTTGATTTTGTCCGCCTTGGTGGCGATAATCACTGGCGAAAAACCCTGATTGCAGATCCAGGAATACATCAGCCGGTCGTTGGCGGAGGGCTCATGCCGGATGTCCACCAGCAGAAAAACCGAGGCCAGCATCCGGGAGGTGTGCAGATATTTTTCAATCATCTCTCCCCACTGCGCCCGGATCTCCTCCCCGGCGCTGGCATAGCCGTAGCCCGGAAGATCCACAAAATAAAGCTCACCCGGGACCTTTTCCGGCGCCTGCTTCCGCTCCCGCTCCGCGCCTGATTTCTCTTCAATACTGTCCAGAACCGCTCCTGACCCCTCAGCAGACCTCTCATGATAACATTTCACATGATAAAAATTCACCGTCTGGGTCTTTCCCGGCTGAGCGCTGGTGCGGGCCAGACTTTTCCGGTTTAACAGCCCGTTGATCAGGCTGGACTTTCCCACGTTGCTCTTTCCCGCAAAAGCGATTTCCATATACTGATTGTCAGGGAAGGTACTGGTGACACCACATACCGTTTCCAGCTGTACATCCTTGATAACCATCTGATCTGACCCTTCATCGCATACCCGGAATCAGTCTCCTCCGATACACTGGAATGTGACCAACTCCTGACAGCAATGTCCTTTTATGTATAGTGATGTCCGCATTAGCGGACATGTCCGTTTTGTACCAGCACTGCCGCCAGCACTTCCTTCATATCAGAGACCGGGACGATCTTCATATTCCCGGTGATCTCCTCATTCATTTCCTCCAGGTCCTTTTTATTTTCCAGAGGAATCAATACCTGCTTCATGCCAGCCATGTTGGCCGCCAGCATCTTTTCCTTTAATCCGCCGATGGGCAATACTCTGCCGCGGAGGTTGATCTCGCCGGTCATGGCAGTCAGATGATCCGCGGGAATGCCGGAAACGGCGCTGACCAGAGCCGAGGCCATGGTGATGCCGGCGCTGGGACCGTCCTTGGGTACTGCTCCCTCCGGGATGTGGATGTGAAAATTATGCTTTTCAAAATAATCCTCCGCTACGCCAAAATCTGCCGCAATGCTTCGCACATAGCTGTAGGCGATCTGCGCGGATTCCTGCATTACCTCTCCCATCTGCCCGGTCAGTCTCAGTTCTCCCTTTCCCGGCATGGTGTTAACCTGAATTTCCAGAGTAACGCCGCCCACGCTGGTCCACGCCAGACCCCTGACAATTCCGATTTCCGGCTTCTGACCCGCATGCTCCTGATCATACTTTTCCTTGCCCAGATATTCTGTCAGGTCGGAAGCATCAATGCACAAGCTGCCGGGCTGCGCCGTACCGCTGACAAACCTTCTGGCGGACTTGCGGTACAAATCTGCCAGACAGCGCTCCAGATTTCTGACGCCTGCCTCTCTCGTATAAGCGGCGATCAGCCTGCGAATGGCGGCATCAGTGATCTCCACCCCGCCGTCCTCCATGCCATGGTCCCGGGCCTGCTTCGGCACCAGGTGCTCCCTGGCAATATGAAATTTCTCATTGGCCGTGTAGCCGGTGATCTGAATCACATCCATCCTGTCCAGCAGGGGACTGGGAATATTGGAGGTATCATTGGCCGTGGCAATGAACAGCACCTCGCTTAAATCAATGGGAAGCTCCAGATAATGATCCCGAAACTGCCGGTTCTGCTCACTGTCAAGCACCTCCAGCAGGGCGGAATAAGCGTCTCCCCGATAATCCCGGCTGACCTTGTCAATCTCGTCTAAAAGAAGCACCGGATTCTTCACCCCCGCTTGTCGGATGGCCGTGGCAATTCGACCCGGCATGGCCCCGATGTAGGTCTTTCTGTGGCCCCGGATCTCCGCCTCATCCCGGATGCCGCCCAGGCTGATACGCACATATTCCTTCTGCAGCGCCTCCGCCACAGAACGGGCAATGGAGGTTTTGCCGGTGCCGGGAGGTCCTGCCAGACACAGGATTGAGCTGTGACTTTCCGGATGATAGGCCCGCACCGCCAGAAATTCCAGGATGCGCTCCTTCACCTTCTCCAGACCGTAGTGATCCCTCTCCAGAATCTCCTCCGCCCGGTGAATGTCCAGACAGTCCTCGCTCATCTTATCCCAGGGCATCTCCAGAAGCATCTCGATATAATTGCGCTCCACACTGGCCTCGGAGCTGTTGCCGGCCACACTGCGCAGGCGCTTGATTTCCTTGTAAATCTTTTCCTTCACCTCATCGGAAGCCTGCAGCTGCTCTACCTTAGTCTCAAACTGATCCGCGTCCGAGCCGGCCGGATCCTCGCCCAGCTCCTCTCTGATGGTGCGCAGCTGCTCCCTGAGCATATATTCCTTCTGCTGCTTATCCACCCGCTCCTTCACCTTCGCGTTCAGCTCCTCACGGGCTTTGCCGATGTAGGCCTCGTCCGCCAGAATCTGGCAGACCATATCATACCGCTCCTGCAGATCGATGCAGTTCAGGACCTGCTGCTTTTTCTGCACAGGAACAGGCAGTGTGGCCGCCGCAAAGTCCAGGCAGCATGACAGCTTCTGATTTTTTTCCAGAAATTCTACCAGACCGCTTCCCGCATTGGGATAATATTGCAGATACTCCGCCAGCTCAATTTCCAGCTGACGGCGAAGGGCTTCCTTATCCAGCCGTTCCAGACCCTCCTCATCCGGCTCCGGCATTGGGTGCACCACAGCACACAGATATCCGTCCTCTCTGTCCACACTGACAAGCTCAGCCCGTTCTGTTCCCAGTACCACCACACGCCGGGTTTTGCTGGGCAGCTTGGAAATCTGGCGGATCCGCACGATAGTGCCGATGGTTTCCACATCATCCTTCCCCGGATCTTCGGTGCTGACATATTTCTGACAGGTCACAAACAATCTCTGCTGAGAATCCATGGCCTGCTCCACCGCCTGAACAGACTTTTCCCGCACCACATCAAAGTGCAGGTTGATCTCCGGAAACACGACCATACCCCGGAGAGCCACCATCGGGAGGCGGATCAGATTTTCTTCCAGATTTTCTTCTTCTGTTTCTATCATGTTTTTTTCTTCGTTTTCCATTTTATCCGTAAAAAAATTTTCTGTAAATAAAGCAGGCGCCACATCTGCAGCGCCTCTCCACATTTATCTGCGGTATATAATCTTCGGAGCCTCTTTTCTCTCCACTGCCGCTTTTGTAATAATGCACTTTTCAATTGTCGGATCACTGGGAACCTCATACATGGTATCCATCAGGATATTCTCCACAATGGTGCGAAGTCCTCTGGCTCCCGTCTTTTTCTCCACCGCCTGATCCGCGATGGCCTCGATGGCGTCCGGCTCAAACTCCAGAGCCACGTCATCATACTTCATCAGCTTCTGATACTGCTTGACCAGAGCGTTCCTGGGCTCCTGCAGAATGCGAACCAGAGCGTCCCGATCCAGTCCCTCCAGATTTACCACCACAGGGACACGGCCGATAAACTCCGGAATCAGTCCGAACTTGATCAGATCCTGGGTGGTCACCTCCGCGAAAAGCTCACCCGCTTCCCTGTTGATTTTGTGAGTCACATCCTGATTAAAGCCGATGGCTGAGCGGTCCAGACGGGAGGCAATGATCTGCTCCAGCCCGGAAAATGCACCGCCGCAGATAAACAGGATATTGGTGGTGTTGATGGGAATCAGCTCCTGCTGGGGGTGCTTGCGGCCTCCCTGGGGAGGCACGCTGGCCTCCGTGCCCTCGATCAGCTTCAGCAACGCCTGCTGTACACCCTCGCCGGACACGTCCCTGGTGATGGATACATTCTCACCCTTCTTGGTAATCTTGTCAATCTCATCAATGTAGACAATGCCGTGCTCCGCCTTGGCAATATCATAATCCGCCGCCTGAATCAGCTTCAGCAGAATATTCTCCACATCCTCGCCCACATAGCCGGCCTCCGTCAGGGTAGTAGCATCGGCAATAGCAAAGGGTACGTTGATGATCTTGGCCAGAGTCTGGGCTATATAGGTCTTGCCGCAGCCAGTGGGTCCCAGCAGAAGGATATTGCTCTTCTGTATCTCCACATCATCCACGTAGCGTTCCGCAAGAACCCGCTTATAGTGATTGTACACTGCCACGGAGAGCACCTTCTTGGCCTGCTCCTGGCCGATCACATAATCGTCCAGAAAACGCTTGATCTCCCTAGGCTTGAGCAGATTGATCTCCAGCTCATTGTCAGCGCTGTCCTCGTCATCATCATAGAGTTCATCCTCCAGGATCTCCGAGCAAAGGCCAACGCACTCGTCACATATATAAATTCCGTCAGGACCTGCGATGATCTTTCGCACAGCATCCTGAGATTTCCCGCAAAAAGAGCACCTGATCCGGTTAGAATTCTTTCCTGCCATGTTTCCCTCTCAAACTGGTTTACCGTTTTTGGGCGGCTTAAGCCGCCCATTTCCGAAATTCCTATTCGTTTTTGCTGTTTTTCCTTGTCACAACGCTGTCGATCAGGCCGTACTCCATGGCGTCCTGAGCAGTCAGCCAGTTATCGCGCTCCGTATCTCTGGCTACCTCCTCATAGCTTTTGCCGCAGTTCTCCGCAAGGATGCGGTTCATTCTCTCCTTAATAAAGAGAATGTGCTTCGCGGTGATCTCGATCTCCGTGGCCTGTCCCTGAGCGCCGCCGGAGGGCTGATGAATCATGATCTCCGAATTGGGCAGTGCCATGCGCTTGCCCTTTGCGCCGCCTGCCAGCAAAAAGGCTCCCATGCTGGCCGCCATGCCCACACAGATAGTGGAAACGTCGCACTTAATATACTGCATGGTATCATAAATGGCCATTCCGGCGCTGATGCTGCCGCCGGGGCTGTTGATATACAGATGAATATCCTTATCCGGATCCTCCGCCTCCAGGAACAGAATCTGCGCTACCACCACAGAAGCGCTGGTATCGTTGACTTCCTCTCCCAGAAAGATAATTCTGTCCTTCAATAATCTGGAATAAATATCGTAGGATCTCTCTCCTCTGCTTGTCTGTTCAATAACATAAGGTACTAAGCTCATAGTGATCTCCTTTCCTGTCCTCAGGAATGTCGCTGCCCTCAGACAATCCTTTTCCTGCCTGAAAACCTTTACTCTTCTGCCGCAGCTTCCGCTTCAGCGTTGGCTGCCTCCTCCTTCGGCTCCACCTCGACCGCATTCTCCACAAGGAACTGCACCGCCTTATTGATGGCCAGGTCATCCTTCACCTGCTTCTCTCCGGCTTCTCCCAGGGCAGTTTCGATGGCCTCCACGCCCATATTGTACTCCTTGCTCATGCGCTCCAGTTCTTCCTTATACTCTTCCTCAGAAGCTTCAATCTGCTCCGCAGCCGCCACAGCCTCCAACACCAGGCTCTGACGAATGCGCTGCTCAGCCTGGGGCTTCACCTGATCCATCATGGTGGACATGGTGCTGTTGGTGAACTGCAGATACTGCTCCAGGGTAAGTCCCTGGGACTGAAGTCTCTGAGAAAAGTCCTCAATTATCTGTCTCTGCTGATATTCCACCATGGCAGCGGGAATGTCCATCTCAGCGTTGGCAGTCACAGCATCCACCACAGCGTTCTCCTTCGCCCGTTTTACCTCAGTCTCCTTCTTCTCAAGGAGCTGCTTTCTCACATCCGCTCTGTATTCCTCCATGGTGTCAAACTCGGAAACCTCGGATGCAAACTCGTCATCCAGATCCGGAAGCTCCTTCACCTTGATCTGCTTGACAGTACATTTGAATACCGCGTCCGCGCCGGCCAGATCCTCCGCCTGATAATCCTCCGGGAAGGTCACCTTCACTTCCACCTCCTGGTCGATCCTGGCGCCGATGAGCTGCTCCTCAAAGCCCGGGATAAAGGAACCGGAGCCAATGGTCAGAGGATAGTCCTCTCCCTTGCCTCCCTCAAAGGGGATGCCGTCCTTAAAGCCCTCAAAATCCAGAGTCACTACATCGCCGTCCTGTACCGGCCTGTCATCCACATCGATCTCACGGGAATTGGTCTCTCTCTCCTTTTCGATCTCCGCTTCCACCTCGGCCTCCGTCACCTCAGCCTCCAGTCTGTCGATCTCCACGCCCTTATACTGGCCCAGAGTCACTTCCGGCTTGACAGCCACTTCCGCGGTGAAAATAAAATTCTCACCCTCGCCGATCTGAATCACATCCACCTCCGGACGGGAAACGATCTCTCTGCCCTCATACTCCTCCATCGCTTTCCCATAAGCATCCTCCATAACCTCATTGGCGGCATCCTCATAGAAAACGCCCTTTCCGTACATGCTCTCAATCATCTTGCGGGGCGCCTTGCCCTTGCGGAAACCGGGAATACTGTATCTGTTTTTATTCTTCTGATAAGCAGCGTTGAGTGCCTTATCAAATTCAGCAGCCTCCACCTCTATGGTCAGTTTGATCATGTTTTTCTCTAAGTTCTCTACCTTTAAACTCATAATTTCCTCCCAAGTTCGCTTTTGCGCGGCCATTGTATGTCCTTCGTTTCCCCTCTGACCGCACTCATTTCATGATTGTATCATAGTTTTCCGGCGAATACCAGCTTTTTCTAAAAGAATTAAAATAAAGATTCTTAAAGTTTTGTGAAATGGAAGCCACAAATTTCCAGCATAATTCCTTTGCCGCTTCACATACTATTGCCAGGATAAGAAACACAGAACCGACGACTTCAAACGGGAACGAGTCTCAGAGATTTTATTCCCTCAGACTTAAAACAGGAAGGATAGGGACTGCACGCCTTATCCTTCACAATAGATATCTTAAAACACGGAGGTGAAAACTATGGCAAGTTCAAGCAAGACCAACCAGATGGAAGTGCCCGAGGCCAAGGCCGCGATGGACAAGTTCAAGACTGAGGTCGCAGGCGAGCTGGGCGTGAACCTGAAAGAGGGCTACAACGGCGATCTGACTTCCAAGGAGGCCGGTTCCATCGGCGGCGAGATGGTTCGCCGCATGATCAAGGCACAGGAAGAGACCATGAGCAACCAGTAAGAAATCGTCCGGATATAAATCCCGTGAAAGTGGGATCCTCCATGACGATTTCTGCGCCAGTCGGCAGGAAGAACGAAGACGTAGATAAGAACACAAAGCGGGAGGACAGATTTTGTCCTCCCGCGATTTTGTGACATTTCTGATTTATTTCTGATTAAGCAGTCTTTTTCTTCATCTGCCTGCTGAAGGTCTGAACGCCCTCCACAACCAGGATGACCGCCAGCACTACCATGGCGGCAGCCAGGATCAGCTGGAAATAATCACCCCAGGCAGCGCTTGCGGCACCGATCAGAGCGATCTTCTTTCTGATGGTAAGGACAAGACTGGTCAGAGTCGCGCAAAGCATGAAGATCATGGGAATGAAGAACATCTTGTTATTCTTGCCCACATTGCCAAGCCATGCAGCCACTGCCATCAGTGCGATGCCGGCTAACAGCTGGTTGGCAGCGCCGAACAGGCCCCAGATCTGGCTCAGGCTTAAACCGCCCAGAATGCAGCCCACAATCACCATGAAGCCGGTGCCTACCAGAGGATAAGCCAAAATCTTGCGGACTCCGGTGGCGTCCTTATAGGACTTCTCGCCCTCCTTTAAAAACATCTCAGAGAACATGAAACGGCTCAGACGGGTACCGGTATCCAGAGATGTCAAAGCAAAAACGGACACAGCCAGGGTCAGCAGCGCGTATATCGTTGCATAAACCGTGGAGGTTTCCGTGCCGAACATGGTAGCGATGCCGCTGGCGAAAGCCACTGCCGGGGAACCGAACTCACCGTTCAGATACTTGGTATAAACCATACCTACCGCAATCAGGGAAATGATACCCAGAGCGGACTCAATCAGCATGGAACCGTAGCCGATCTTCTTGGCATCCCCCTCATTTGCCAGCTGCTTGGAGGTGGTGCCGGTGGCGATCAGGCTGTGGAAACCGGAGCAGGCGCCGCAGGCCACAGTGATGAACAGGGTCGGGAACAGGGTTCCCAGAGAATTGCTCCAGCCGGTAAACATCGGGATTTCAAAGGTTGCGTTGCCTGTAAAGGCGGTAGAAACAATACCGATCAGTGCCAGCCCCATCATACCGTAAAGCAGGAAGCTGGACAGATAATCCCGGGGCTGCAGCATAACCCATACGGGAAGCAGGGAAGCCACAGTGATGTAAGCGCCGATCAGCACAATCCAGGCCACACGGGTCATGGCAAGACCCACGTTCAGACCGATCACCACACTTAAGATAATGCCCACAATACCAACGACAGTGGCCGGTGCAGTCTTCATGCCGAAGCGGTTGGTCAGGATACCATAGATAATCGCCAGCAGAATGAACAGGACAGAAACCATGGCCGTGGTCTGATTGCCTGTCGGGTTCAGTACAAAGCCGAAGGTAACAGCCGCGTCAGAGGCAGTGTAAAAGGTACCTGCCACTACGTTTACAAAGGATGCGATTACCAGGATCAGCACCAGCAGAGCAAAAATAGTGAAAAGCTTCTGTGCTCTGCGCCCCATGGAGGTCTTGATGATCTCACCCACGGACTTCCCTTCATTGCGGACAGAGGCAAACAGGGAACCGAAGTCCTGAAGACCGCCGAAGAAGATGCCGCCGATCACACACCATAAAAATACGGGCAGCCAGCCGAAAACGGAGGCCTGAATAGGGCCGTTGATGGGACCCGCGCCCGCGATAGAGGAATAATGATGGCCCAGAAGAACAACCGAAGGCGCCGCCACATAGTCTACGCCGTCCTCCATCTCCACCGCCGGAGTCTTTCTCTTCGGGTCAATTCCCCACTGCTTCGCCAGCCATGAGCCGTATGTCACATAGCCGATGAACAATACAACAATTGCTACAAGAATAATGAGTAACGCTGTCATACAAAAAACTACTCCCTTCCTTAGTTGGATGATACATAAAATATCATAATATATCGCTGATAAGCTTCCTCAGGTCCCGGCCCTGGCGGTTTGCGGCCGTCCGCCCGGAGGCAAGCTCAATTGCAGCCAGTTTGTAATGGCTCCAGCCATATAATCCATGGCGGTAGCTCTTATAATGGCGAAGCTTCGGAATCAAGGCAAACGCCTCCTGATCAATCTGATCCGCCAGTATAATCAATATCACATCACTGTTGCGGTGATCCTTATGGGGCTTCACCTTTCCGGTTCCGTCCTCCCAGGCCCGCCTGTCCAGCTCTTCCAGCTTCTCCTGATCCAGCAAATCCTCTGTCGCGAAATAAACGAATTCCTTCGTGTCAGCCTCACTGATTCTGGCGCTCCTGACCAGAAAATACTGCTCATCATGCAGGGAAAACTCCGCCTGAGCGGCAAAGGGCTCCACCGGATTCTCCCGGTTAATATCATAATAGGTTTCAAAGGAGCGCAGCAGCTTCGTGAGCGATTCCGTCTTATCCATTTAAACTCCTGAAGAAAATCATATATCTAAAGATTTCATAAAATCTAAATTTTTTGTAAAAACTTTCATCAGTATATTCCAGTTTTTTTATTGATTCAAGGTTCAGCGTTATTCAAAATCTTGATGTTTTTTAACCTGTTTGATGTTTTTTGTCAAAAAAAGACTGCCGGTTTTATTCCGACAGCCTTTCCGGATTTTATTTTTTACATTCATAAACAATTTAAAATTTACTGAATGATCAGTGCCTGATTTCCGCGGGAGGTAAACACCTTTTCAAACTGACTGCGGCTGTATTCCACAATACCGGAGATAGGATCTGCAATCGTAACGGTGGTATCCGTGTAGCCGATCAGCACCGCGCCATGGTCATTGGTGGCATACTCCATCCAGCGGCCGTCCTCGGTGTACCAGCCCTTTGTCGTCCGTCTGTTGGCCATATAAATCGTCACCCAGACCATGACCGGAGTATCGTTGTCGATATAAGCATACAAATCATCTAAGGATATGCCTGTCAGGTTCACAGAGCGAAGATCGCTTCCCTGTGCTGCAAGGTAGGTGTCCACTTCTGTCATGATCGCAGGTACACCGCAGATATGTCCGGTGCCGCGCGGATCGCCTACAAAGTAATTTTCCATATCCGGACCGATTTTATTTCCATTTGCGTCATAATAGAATACAGCAGCCACTTTCGGCAGATAATTATCAGCCAGGTCCAGCTTGTCCGCGGAAAATCCATAATAATTGATCAGCATTGTCGCAGCCACAGACTCGCAGCCTGTGGGCAGCTCCGGATACTGATAAATAATAGAAAAACCGGAAATCTGATGGCTGCTGCCGGATGTTGTGCTTCCCGTGGATGCAGCTGTGGATGCAGTGGAGACTGACGCCAGGATCAGATCCACATCCGTCGGCAGTCCGTTCGCGGAAGGCATCCTCCCCTCCCTGATCCCATAGGTCAGGTAGTGATTGAGCAAGAAACCAAAATCCGTACCAAAGGCAGCGTTCACATCCGCATAGGTTTCCGCGTAATAATCCGCGTCAAACAAGGTGCCGTCCGCCAGCGTCACCGTCCGGCCTGAGGCTGCCCTTCCCTCACTGGCTCCATAGGTCAGGTAGTGATTTAACAGGGCGTTGTAATCCGTTCCAAAGGCAGCCTGTAAATCCGAATAAGCGGAGGAATAATATGCAGAATCAAATACTGTTCCGTCCGACAAGGTGGTGGTTTTTGCGTCCGCCGTAACCGCAGTCACAGCAAATGTGCCGACAGCCATGACAGCAGCAAGCAGCGCTGCGGTCAGGTGTTTTAGGTGTTTCATGTTCAGGTCCTCCCTTACAGGTGTATGCATTTTAAATTTTGCCTATATGTTATACCTGTACCCCCCCCGCCTGTCAAGCTTCATACCGGTTATTTTCTATAGAAAAATTTAAATAAAATTCAGATGGCGATCGTAATGCCGAGAAGCCCGGCAAGCACCTCATTGGCAGCACATGTCAGAGAAATACTTTCTATATATTCATTTTTCTCCATCTCCATGCAGAGAATATTGGCGTGTCCTTTCTTTCCCAGACTTTGGATATAACCGCTCATGGCATATGGCGCATTTGTCTGATAATTCAGCCAGTCGTCAATGTTCAGAGGATTCACCAGCGCAAGCCTTCTGATTCCATCAACAGTTTTTACCTCAAGAACCGCATTGTCCACATAAGCCTGCATATGGTTTGTGGAAACGCACAATAAAAAATAAATTCTCCTTCCTCTTTGATTTACCCGCAGCGTCAGCGTCTCCGGAAACTGACTGTAAAGAGAGGCAAAGGCTGCGTTTCTTCCCTCAACATTGGAGATCAGAAAGGGAATCCCGGCGTCCGTCAGAAAAATTCCACCCTTCTCCGGGAGTCTGTCCAGGGAAGGAGTGTATAATTCCTTCACGGCACCCCGTCCGCTCTCCCACCAGGATCTTCCATTGGCGGTCACTCCTCTGGTGGTGTCCTTCACGAAATAAAATCTGGGCAGGACACCGTCTTTTCCCTGCAGAGATATCGTGTATGTTCTCTCATGCAGCCGGGATATCTCCTGATTCACCACCTCATCCAGGCAGACGGTTTTCCATTCTGTATTTTCAGAAATCTTCTTCCCTGAGCAGATAAAAATCTGCTCAGATTCTCCCGGCAGTCTTCCCGTTTTGGACATGCTCACTGCCTGAGGAAACGGCTTTTCATCCGAAGAATTTCTGATTTCTCCCTGTGTCCTCGTCTGTCCCGCTGACAGCTGCTCTTCATAAACTATTTCTATGTCCGTGCTTCGGCAGGGCCCTGTGCAGAATTCCATTCTCTCCCCCGATGTATAAGGGGTTTCCATTCCATTGACCCTGACAGATCTGACCGCCTTTCCCGACGGCAGAAGGCTCAGGCACAGGGTCAGCTCGTCCGCGGTCTCAATATGCCAGAGCTCCGTATTTTTCTGACGGCAGAACCGATAGCTTAAAGCCTCTGTCTCCACAGACGCCCTCTCCCAGGACCGGGGCAGATCCGGCATCAGGCTTACCCTGCCCTCCGGCTTATTCATTCGAATACCAAACAGCCCTTCAACCACAGTTCTGATAAACATGGAGCACACATCTGCAAAATCCGTGTTTCCCCTATTTTCACACGCACTGTCGACAACGCTGGACAAAATTCCCGTACCTTCCGTCTCTCCGTGAAAAAGAGAATACAGCACTCCCTTTAAATACGAATATCCCTTTTGAGGCTGACCGGTCTGAAAAAAGGCCAGCGCCGTGTGCAGCACCTCGCCCGGATAAAGGCCGTCGCTGCTGTAAACTAAGGGCAGCCAGTCAGAAGAATAAGGGAAAAGGGCTCCCTCCCACAGCCCATCCAGCACCGGAAAGCGCTCCTCCGCGTATTGCAGCAGCTCAACGCCCTCCTGCCTGTCTGTTATTCCCTCGTCAATCGGCGTATATATCGAGGACAAATCCGGACAGGCGTGAAGCATTCCTTTTCCGAAACGATCCCTGTATTCGCCGTAAACTCTCTGTTCAGGGTCCCAGAGCAGCCTTTTCATATCCTGTCTGATGCTCTCTGCCTTTGCGGCAAATTCCCGGGAATCTGCGTCTTTTCCCAGGCGGGCGGCGATGTCCGCCATCATCAGATTGGCATGACACATATAGGAGGAGGCAACGGTGCCCATTCCCCCGTTGCACCATTTATTGTCAGTATTCCAGGCATTCAGCCAGTTTTCATACAGACTGGTCCCCGGGACCTTCATTACCTGATCCTCAAAAGACAGATATTTTTTGATAAAATCATATCCGCCATTTTCAAAAAAACTCAGATCTCCGTCCCACTGCCAGTTATATAACAGCTGGTCTACCATGACCTCTCCCATATTATACCGGGAATCCCCGTCAGGGAAATCTGTGATCCGCCCAAACTCATCCTGTCCTTCAAAAAACTGCGCCGCGTTTTTCTTCACCCTGTCGGAAAATCCCGCCACCGTCTCCCCATAGGAACTGCGCCAGCCGGAATGAGGCACATACCACCTGTGAGTTCCGTGCATGATGGTTTTTCCGGACCAGGCCGCGTCCATAGCAATGATCTGAGCGGACACTGCTGAATCCAGATAAGGATCCGGCGTCTCCACCTTCACCCTTTTTAAAAGCCTTTCATAGTACGCTCTCCCGCTCTCCACAGCATGTCCGGGATCCTTCAGAAAGCCGGAAACGGCCTCCGAGCCGAGGCTTTCCGTGGTCAGCAGATAATATACCACTGAAGCGTTGTTTTCACTAAATCCCCTGACCTTTGGCAGGTCTTCGTCCACCTCGTAGGTAAACCGCACATTGGAAATACCGCTGATCACGGGACAGTCGGGAGCAAAGATAGAAAAAGAATTGTCCCCTACTTTCACCGTCGTCCCGTGACAATCCTTTTCATCATAGTCCATCCCCTCGGCGCCGCCGCTGCCGACCGCTCCGATTTTCAGACTTCCTCTGAACTGTTCGGGCAGTCTCGCGACAATAATCAGACCGTCAAACAGATCTGTTCTTGTCATGGTCAGTCTAACCACGCCCTCAAAGGAAGAATCCCTGATCTCGTATTCTGCCCGGCCGGCGACATAGGCCGCCTTAATATTTTCCGCCTCGGAAAACCATTTCCCGTTCTGAATACCCAGGAAAAGATGGGCATATTTTCTTTTGATAAAATAAGCAGTCTTCGACAGCAGAATATTCGGCTTATCCCCCACAAAATAAAGATAACGATCCGGGGACGGATCTTCCGTGTGAGCAGAATACAGCGGTCTGGTATACTCCGCTCTTCCATTGGTAATCTCAAAGCCATCCCTGATGGGACGGTATTCATTTTTTTCAGATGTCATCCTGCGCTTTCTCCCATTCTGCCAATATATAAAAAAGGCCTCTTTCTCCGGAATTATCCTGTATTTAAGCAAATAATCTTCCATGGATTGAGGCCTTTTGCCTTATAAACTTTTTCTCCTGCGGCTATCTCAACACTTCCGGCCTTGACAGCGCCTGGGCAAATCCATATGTTTCACCGGACTTTGACATACTTATTGATTTGCCTGATACTGCTCATTTACTTCCTCAATGATTGTATCATACCCCTTGCTTCTGATATTGTCCAGACTGTTCTTAAACGTGTCAAGATCAATCGCTCCGCAGATATACTGGGTTCTCAGCGCCGACGCCTCGTCATCCAGAGTAGCTCCATTCTCAGCATAAGCCGAAGAGTTTACCAGATAGGATAAAGCGGGATTCACCTCTGCGTACTGCAGAGCCTCCTCGTACGCGGCGTTCTGCGCCTCGTCAAACTTATCTGTTTTTAAGTTAACCGCGGCAGTACAGTCCTCGGTGGACGGCAGGAAGGGCAGCATCTGGTTCAAACCGGCGTAGTTTGCGGCGAGAGTGGAGTCTTCTGTGTCAAGATCCACCAGATAACCATCCTCATCGAATTCATAATTGACTCCTTCCAGACCATACTGGGTCAGAATCAGCATCTCAGTATCGCAGAGTCTGTCAAGTACAGTCAGGCAGGCCTCTATTTTCTCTTCTGTATCACAGGTGGTTGCAGATAATGTAATATAACCGCCGTATCCGGAAGTGGCCATGGTATGTCCGTTCACCGCTCCGTACAGGACCATTGTGGCCGGCTCGTCAGGATTGATCACGGATGCGGTCCAGGTATCTTCCGCCTCAAAATACTGCCATATTCTCTTCCCGGAGTCAAGCACGTCGATATATACTCCATTGGTTCCCTTCTTGCAGCCGTCGGACCAGGAATCGGTGGGTCTGTCCACAAAATCAGAGGGCATTAAACCTTCGTCATAGATCTTTTTGATATATTCCACCGCTTCAAAATATTCATCCTGCATCCAGACGGGAATCAGCTGTCCGTCCACCTCCGCCCAGCTGTTGCCGCAGCCAAACCAGGTCTGTATAATGTCAAAGGGTCCGGTATAAGATGTCATCTCCATACCGATGGTATCATCCGAACCATTGCCATCGGGATCACTGTAGGTAAAGGCCTTCAGCATTTCATATACATCGTCCGGAGTTGCGGCTCCGTCTTCCGGGAGCTCCACTCCCAGCGCTTCCGCCCAGTCCTGACGGTAAGATACTCCATAGCGGCCAATGACACGGGTACGGGGAATGGCGATCAGCTGTCCTCCGACAGTCAGGCTGTCTGATAAAGTCTCAGACATCTGGGATAAATTGGGATATTTTTCAGAATCCCAGACATAGT
Source organism: Lachnospiraceae bacterium (assembly GCA_021199405.1). Taxonomy (GTDB): domain Bacteria; phylum Bacillota; class Clostridia; order Lachnospirales; family Lachnospiraceae; genus RGIG6307. The sequence continues at coordinate 3,617 of JAJQID010000099.1, read as the reverse complement.
CGCTTAAATCCACGAACGCGCCGTTGTTGGCCGCGCTCACCACGTCTCCTGTAATCGTACCGCTCCAGGTCATCATCATGGGCATGGTACTTGGACTCGCAAGGTACAGGGAATTTTTTTCTGTCAGGGCATCGTTGGCCACCCAAGTAATATCCAGATCTGCGCCGCAGTAATCCTCAACGCCCTGCATAATCTCTTCCGCGTAATCTCCCACATTGTTGTTGCCTGCATTTACATCCACAACTGACCAGGTGATGGTCTGACGCTCCGCGGTTTCCGTTTCGTCTGCGGCAGCGTCTGCTTCACTGGCGGACGACGAGCTGTCGGATGAGCTTTCAGATGAACTGTCGGACGAGCTGCTGGATGAACTGCTGCCGCAGGCCGCCAGGAAACCGGCAGAACCCACTGCCACGCCTCCAACCATCATTCCCTTCATAAAATCTCTTCGTGAAATTGCCTTGAACATAAATTTTCCTCCTTTTCCTTTCGATCTTCTCTCGAAATTCTGATTTTACAATGTATACAAATTATCAGAAATAACGGATAACCGCACATTTCTGAAAATTTCTTTCCTGTCAAAGGTACACGCCATTTTCAGATGATTCCCTTCTGCAGCATCACATTCGCATACCGTGTGCGCTCTCCGGTCGCAATGATCGCATAGGCTTTCTTCGCCTCCTCATAAAAGGCGAACCTCTCCATATGCCCAATCGCTTCATCTCCTCTGTCGTCATACCATGCTATCAGAGAAGCATATGTATCCCATACCGGCGTCTCAGCCTCGTCTCCCGGCACAACCTCCATCAGCGTGACAGGCTTCTCCACATAGGTATCCAGCGGAAAAAGGGTTAAAACCGCTTCCAGAATCTCGCAGGTTCCATGGCCGTCCATACGGATGACAATGGCATTTCTGCCTGTGGATTCCACCGGGAAATTTCCGTCAGCGATAACAATTCTGTCTCCGTGTCCCATTTCACACAAAACCTTCAGCAGCATGGGAGACAGAAGGGATGGAATTCCTTTCAGCATAATCCTCACCGTCCTCCTTCACCGATACAGCGGTCCATAGGCCTGGCAGGCTCTGTAATCTGCGCCCTCCTGATCCATGCCAAAGGCGTTCCACGCGGACGGCCGGAAAATCTTATCCTCCGGGACGTTGTGCATGCTCACCGGAATCCTCAGCATGGAGCAAAGGGTTATCAGATCCGCACCGATATGCCCATAACTGATAGCACCGTGATTGGCTCCCCAGTGGTTCATCACATCATACGCAGTTTTAAAGGGTCCCTCCCCTGTGACTCTCGGGACAAACCAGGTGCAGGGCCAGGTGTAATCCGTGCGCTTCCATAACTGATCCGTCACCTTCTCCGGCAGCTTTACCGTCCAGCCCTCCGCGATCTGAAGCACAGGCCCCAGTCCTTTTACCAGATTCAGCCTGATCATGGTGCAGGGCATTTCCGCCTCCGTCACAAAGCGGGAGGAATAGCCGCCGCCGCGGAAATAACCCATATCCGCATAATTCCATGTCACATTTCTCATGATGGCCCTCTGATCCTCTTCCGTCACCTCATACCAGGGCTTCATCATCTGAATGCCGTTTTCATCTCTGGCCTGGCCGGTCACATCCAGGCAGGCCGCGCCGGAATTGATCAGATGGATAAAACCGCCCGCCTCCCTCGCGACACCATCCACCTCCCAGCCGGTAGCCTTTTTCACCGCCTCCGAACTCCAGTAGGTACGGACATCCGCGAAAATCTGCGCCCTGTTTGTCAAAAGCTTCATGAACAGCATGCTGATTCCGTTTAATACATCGTTTTCCGTCGCCAGAATATAGGGCTCTCTGGCCCCGTTCCAGTCAAAAGAGGTGTTCAGCATCGCCTCCGCGAAATCGCAGTTCGGATAAAAGTCCGTCCACTGCCTCTGTCCCTGGAACCCGGCCGCGATGGCGTTGTGGCCGACCATCTCCTCCTCTCTGCCCTCGGGGAGATTGGGATTGCCGTTCATCAGATCTTTGATGATAATCATCATCTTTACCACAAACTCCCAGTCCGCATCCTTTTGCGCCCTGCTTTTCTGAATTTCCTCAGGATTTTTATCAAAACCCTCAATGCAGTTTTCCTTCACCCAGGCCATAGCCTTTTCGTATTCCGCCCTGTCGTAAATCTCTTCTGTCATTCTGCGGATGATTTCCACCTCGTCAACGGATTCCACGCGCATGCCCAGATAGTTTTCAATAAACGCCGGATCAATGACGGAGCCGCCAATTCCCATGCAGACAGAACCAATCTGTAAATAGGATTTTCCCCGCATTGTGGCCGCCGCCACCGCCGCCCGCCCGAAGCGCAGCAGCTTTTCCCTCACATCCTCAGGGATGGAGGTGTCGGAGGCATCCTGCACATCATGCCCATAGATTCCGAAGGCCGGAAGCCCCTTCTGAGCATGGGTAGCAAGAACGCTGGCCAGATAGACCGCTCCCGGGCGCTCCGTTCCGTTAAACCCCCAGACCGCCTTGATGGTATTCCTGTCCATATCCATGGTCTCCGCGCCGTAACACCAGCAGGGCGTGACCGTCAATGTAATGTCAACCCCGTTTTTGCGGAATTTATCCGCGCAGGCCGCCGCCTCGCCAACCCTGCCAATGGTGGTGTCCGCGATAATCACCCTGACCGGCTCGCCGTTGGAATAGCGCAAATTCTCCTCAAAAAGGCTTTTCGCGGCCCTGGCCATGTTCATTGTCTGCTCCTCCAGGGATTCCCTTACCTTCAGAACCCCGCGTCTTCCGTCAATGGTCGGGCGAATGCCTATCACCGGATAATTACCAATCAATCTGTTCTGCGTCATAAAATACCTCCGAGAAATTTACCAATTTTATCGTCAGGCAACCGTTTGATTTTGTATGATGTTGCTATTATAGCAGTTTACATTTTGGGATTCCTGTAGTATATTGATGAAATATAGGACAATTTTATTTTTTTGGAGAATTTTTTATGAATTTACTGGACTACATCGAAAAGGAAACTCACGGGACGTCAGATTTTCCGCTGGCCTACTATTATGTGGACAAAACGCATCCCCGCTATGAAATGCCCTTCCACTGGCACAGAGAGCTGGAAATCAGCTATATTCTCAGCGGAAGCTACACATTTTATCTGAACGATAACGTGGTCTCCGCCCATGAGGGCGATGTGGTTTACATAGAATCCGGAACCATTCACGGCGGAAAGCCGAATAACTGCGTCTATGAATGTATCGTATTTAATCCCTATCCCCTGCTTCCGAACATTGAATCCGGCAAGCAATATATCCAGAATCTGATCAATCACGATACCCACATATATTCCCATTTTCCAGCGGGAACACAACCTGTCTGCGACGCTACCGCAAGGCTGATGCATTCTTCAAAAAAACACTCTTCCAAAAACGAGCTGGAAATTCTGACGGATCTGTATTACTGGTTTATCACCATCTCTGAAACAGAAAGCTATGTCAGGAACCAGAGCCCCCCCCATTCCAAACGAAGATAAAATTCAGGCTTTGAAGCCGATACCTGTCTCGTATACCCGTCTCCGAGCCCCCGAGACGTAGAGGCATGGCGTTTGCGGTCTTGGGCGTGAAGA